>JAYVAS010000850.1:0-4829 GCA_043750895.1 Pseudomonadota bacterium | reverse complement strand
GCTACGATGGCGCCCCCCGCGAACTGCTCTGACGCCGCGCCGCCAAACCGGGCGTCTGCGGCATCTGAATCGAGGTTCCCGGAGAACGGCCCGTACCATACCGTCGCCGCGCCGCACGCGTACGCGTACATCGAGTTCCCCTCCTCGCCGACGACCATGTCGCCAAAGCCGTCCCCGTCCATGTCGCCCGGCCCGGCCACGGCGCTCCCGAAGAGGGCACCGGGGTCCGCCCCGTCGATCCGCGCCATCGCCCACAGCACGTCCGCGTCGACCCCCAGCTCGGCCCCGCTCATGACCCAGGCGGAGCCCAAGGCCACGCCGTCGACGTACGACCCGGGTGCGCCGAGACCGAGGTCGTCGTAGCCATCCGCGTCGGTGTCGCCCAGGTTCGCGATCTCCCGGGGGCGCTGCCCGAACAGCCCATCGCGGGCCACGATGAGGGTGTCATAGTCGGAGCCCAACCCGTCGGCGATCGGGCTGAAGAAGACCTTCAAGTTGCCGCCGCCGGCCTGGTCGACCACCCCGAGGTCGGGAAGTCCGTCCCCGTTGAGGTCGCCCAAGTTGTAGATGGACATGCCGAAGCTGCCGGCGTCGCCGTCTCCATAAATGCGAACGTCGGCATCCCCGAGGCTCCCGCCCGCGGTTGTGCCTCCGTTGATGACATACACCGCCCCGGACGACACCGTGAAATTCTGCTTCGCGGCCACCGCGAACTCGTCTCTCCCGTCGCCGTCCTGATCTCCCAACCCCACGAGGTCGGTACCGGCCTGGTCCACCGAGCCCTCTCCGGTCCACACGACATCGGCGTCCGCGACGTCGAGGTCCCCGGCTACCGGCCCCAAGAACACGTACACCGACCCCGGCCCACTGATACCGCTGCCGCCCCAGTAGGCCGTCGGGGCCGAGACCACGAGATCCCCCACGCCGTCTCCGTTCAGGTCCCCGGGCATCTCCACGCTGGCTCCGAGGAGGTCGGAGTAGTCTGCACCCGAGATGGTAGCCCCCGGCTCGCCGAAGGCCTGGTCGGTCGTGAACGGTCCGGCGGCCACGTAGACCTCGCCGGCGAAGTTCGATCCGCCGACGAACGGAGCCCCGGCTACCGCGTCCGGGACGCCGTCCCCCGTGACATCCTGACCAGCAGCCAAGGCGATGCTGAGCAGCCCGGCCGTCTCTACGCCGTTGAGCACGACGCTGTCGTCGAGGTGGTAGTCCCCGGCCCAGCGTGCGATCGGCTCCGGGGTCGTGTCGGTGTCGGTGTCGGTGTCGGTGTCGGTGTCGGTGTCGGTGTCGGTGTCTCCGTCCGTGTCGGTGTCGGTGTCGGTGTCACCGTCCGCGTCGCTGTCGGCATCCGTGTCGGCGTCGGCGTCCCCGCTGTCGAACACTGCGGCGTCTGCCACGCACTCACCGTCCTCTTCGTGGGTGCCCGCGCCGCAGCTGAGGTCCCCAGCGCAGCCTGTCGCGCCCATCATCAAGAGGATGTACCGCATCGCAGCTCCCGAGTCGTCACGACAGTATCCCATGGGGGTCGACCGACCACCCCCCCCCACCGACGATACGTCACGTCCGGGCGCGCACATACCGCACCCGCATCACCTGGTGTCGGAGGCCGATTCCCCAGCCGCGGGGGGCCAGCTCGGCCTGCCACGACATACCGCCGCCTTGGAACTCCGGGCTCCGGCCGAGGTCGTCCCATACCCGGTAGTGCATCACCTGCACCGGATACCGCGGGTCGTCCCACGGATCCCCGCGCCCGAAGTGGTCGACGTACTCGTCCCGGGAGCGCTGATCCACCTGGGCGATCGCGGCCTCGAGCTGCGGGAGGTCGAGCGCCGCCACGGCGTCGTCGCCGATCAGCGTGAACCCGCGGTGCTCGTCGCGCACGAAGGCGAAGCCCACGTCGCCGTGGTCGCCGAAGAGGCGGAGGACACGCGTGAAGCCGGCGTCCACGAGGGACTCTGGGACCGGTGGGGTGGGCGGCAGCGGCACGGCGATCGCCGGCACGTTCTCGGGTCGCGGGGGTGGCCACGCCATGATGACCGGAGGATGGAACTCGAAGTGGAAGGTGCCCCCGCCCACGACGGTGCCCCCCCGGGCGGGGTCGGGGAGATCCACCACCTCGGCGCCCTCGGCGGCGGGCGCCTGGTTCGCGGCCCGGCTGGGGTCGGGCGGATCGTCGCCCTCGGGCGGGAGCGGCGGGGGTGGCGGCGGCGCGTTCTCGACCGGCGGGAGGGGTTGCGCGTCGCATACGCGCAGGTGCCAGGAGGCGGCGGCGGCCTCCAGGGTCGGGCCGGTCGCGCTCGCCGTGCCGTTCCAGGCGTCGATGACCACCCACCCGGTCCCCTCCGGCAGGCGCCCCTCCCACTCGGCGTTCTTGAGGTTGTTCAGGCCCCGCGCCCACGCGCCGGTGACCGTCCCCGGCTGTGCGTTGGGGAGCCAGACGCGGCCCCGGTCCGCCTGCTCTGGCCGGAGGGCCACCACCAGCTCGGCCAGCTCCTCCAGCGACACCCCCTCCCGCCCGATTTGGTCCCTGGTCAGCAGGGAGAGCGGCGGGACCTGCGGCGGGCGGGCGTGGGGGTCCAGGATGTAGGGATTCACCTCGGGCGAACCGCCCGAGTAGATGTCGCCGCCGGTGAGCGAGGCCATCCCGAAGGCGCCGCGCTGGTCGAAGGTGATGTCGACGTTGGCCGGCCCCTCGTGGATGCAGAACCGGCCGGGGACGCCGCCGGGGGAGAGGGGCACCACCTCGGCCGCGGGCGGGGGTGGGGATGCCGCTGCCTCCAGCGCCTCGCGCGCCTTCTGGCGGTCGATCAGGCGCTGGATGTGCGGAGGGACCTCCATCGGCATGAACGGCGCCTCGGGCTGGGCCCAGTCCACGATGAGGTAGAGCAGGCGCTGGGGCAGGAACCAGTCGGGGCGTTCCGGGTCACGGAGGAGCAGGCACCGCTCGTTGGAGGTCGCCCACACGTCGCGCACCGCTCGGTCGCCCAGCCGCGCCTCGACGTGGTCGAACAGGCGCTCGGCGTCGCGCAGGCTGGGGAGCGAGCGCTTGAGCCCCTGGAATACCTCCCGCTGGGGCCGCTCGTTGAGCCGGATCAGGCCCTGGCGTGATCCCCACCGCTGCTGGGCTGCCTCGCGTCGCAGGCGGAGCCGCTCTTCGAACGCGGCATCTTCGGCTTCGTGGTCGTCCATGGGGGGAGTGTAGCGCTCCGGGCGCCCCGACGTGACCAGCAGTTCGAAGTGGATCGGCCCCGACGGGGTCGGGCGTTCGGGAACACCACGACGCCGCTCGTGCTGCGCGTCCCGTCCACGCGATACAGGGTCGTCGATGACCGCCGACCGCGAGTACTGGAGAGACGTCTACCGTCGGTTCGACCCGGAGGATGCGCCGGAGCAACGTGCCTGGCGGGTCGAGCGGAAGTACAGCCCCGCCGCCATCATTGCCGCGAAGCTCAGGGGCGGACTCGCCGAGCCGCGCGTGGTCCTGGTGGGAACGAGGGGCACCGGGAAGACGACCGAACTCTACCGAGTCGCCGATGAGGTGGGTCCGGACCGGATCGCCCTGTACCTGGACGTCCACCGACACCTTCAGGATCGGGTGGCGGACTCCGCCGCTATCGACCTCCTGAAACCCTGGGAGGTGATGGCCCTGATCGGACTCGCCACGGTCCGGGTGGGGACCGAGTTCTTCGGCTCCCCGGCGATCCGGGACGAGGTGCAGCGGTTCGAGGCGGCCCTCCGGCGGCTCTACCCGGAAGAAGCGCCCGCGGCCGTCGACGTGGCGAAGTTGGCGGGGGGGCTCCTCGTCGGCGTCGCGGGGGCGGTGACCGGGGCTCTCGGTACCGGCCTCCATCTCCTTGCGCCCCTCGCCGCCGCGGCCGATTGGCGCATCCCCATCGGGCGGCGAACGCAACCGGCCGACGAGCAGGACGCGCGGGTGCGCGAGCTCGTGGACTCGATCAATCACCTGATCCAAGGGTTGCACCGTAACGGCAGGCGATCGGTGCTGCTCCTGGACGGGCTCGACCGCGTCACGCGAGAAGACACCGCGGCCGACCTCTTCGTCCGCTCCTCCCTGTTCTCTCAGCTTGGGTTCAACGCGACGATCCTCGTCGGCCCGGTGTGTCTCCGGCGGAGGGGGCTCCTCGGAGCGCTCCGCGGGTTCGCGGCACAGGTGGTGCACGAAGTACCCGTGCTGGATCCCGCAAATCCGTCCGAGCCGGGAGCGGGCGTGGCGTTCTTCGAGGAGGTTTGGGAGCGCCGGACGCACGACCTTACGGGTCCCGGGCTGCCGAGCGAGGTGGTGCGCCGCGCCGCGTACTACTCCGGCGGCCGTACGCGCACCTTTCAGCGCATCATTCGCGAGCTCGCGGAGGGCGCGTACGCCGGGCAGGCGGTGAACACGGCCGACGCGATCGACGGAGTGCTCCAACAGCTCCGTCTGGAGATTGAGGAAGGGGTGACCCGCGCCGATGTCGACGTGCTCCGGGGTGTCATGGAGGATCCCCGTCGCCTGCCTGGTGACGTCGAGCGGGTCGCCGACCTCCTCGACCGATACCTTCTCTACCCCTACCCGAACCAAAGCACGTGGTACTACCCGAACCCCCTCCTCCTGCTGGGTCCCCTCCTTGGGCGCGTCGGCTTCGACGGCTCCTCGACCTAGGCGGTGACCGCTGGCTGGTCCTCGTGGAGGGCAGCGCGGCGGTGTGCCCGTGGGTCTGGGGGATCGCCCGCGAGTTCGATCATGGCGCGGTTCTGCTGGCCGCGAGCGAGTCGCTGGCAACCATCCCGGAGGGCTCGGCGGCTGTCGTTCTCGTCACCGCCGCCGATGC
>JAYVAS010000849.1:0-6407 GCA_043750895.1 Pseudomonadota bacterium | reverse complement strand
GCCACCGACGCCGATGGCAACTACGAGATCTGCCTGGCGCACGAGGACCCCGGCCACCCGAACTGGATCAACACCACCGGGCACCACGCCGGCTACCTGCTCGCGCGGGCGCTGCTCGCCGAAGAGGACATCCCGGTCCCGGTGATCGAGGTCCGGTACAGCCGGGAGGTGGGGTGACGGAAGCGGCCTCGACGCCTCCGCCGGCCGGGACCCCGGGACGCTGGGCCCCTGTCGACATGCTGCTCGCGGCGCTCCCCGTCGGGTTCGCGCTCTTCCTCTGGTTGGTGGGTCGCGGTCCCGACAGCACCGCGCGCCCACCCGACGCTCCGTTCTGGGCCCGCTTCCGAGACTACCTCCTCGACGGTCCGGACGCGGGGATGTGGGCGGCGAACGCCTACGCCCTCGCGTCGGGGCGCGCCGCCGACCTCGACGGCCACCGGCTGCCGGTGTTTCCGCGCCTCACGGCCTTGCTCATGGGCCCGGACGGGGACGTGGCGCTCGCCGGGCACCTCGTCGCGCACCTGTCCCACGTGGGCGTGGGCGCAGTGGTCTACCTGCTCGGCGCGCGCTGGATGAGCCGAGGCATGGCGCTCGGCGCGGCGCTGGCCGCCGTGTTCTACATCCCGGCCCTCGACGCCTCGGAGCGCTTCGGGGTGGACCCCCTCGTGGCGCTGGCGCTCGCGCTGGCGCTCCTCGCCGCCGAGGTGGCCAGCGTGTCGCGCTGGGCCGCGCTGCCGGCGGGGCTCCTGGCCGGCGGTCTGGCGGCGACGCACCTCACCACCCTCGGAGTGCCGGTCGCCGCGGTGGCGCTGTGCCTGTTTCGCACGCCCGGTCGGGTCGGGCGCTTGTTCACGACTGTGCTCTTCGCTTGCGGGGCCGCCGTCGGGCTCCGCGCCATGTTCCACGGATACCCCGTCCTCCCCTGGGAGGTGCTGGTGGGCACGCTCAGCGAGGGTGTCCAGCACGGCGCGCAGGCCGGGGGCCCGGGTGGCTCCGGCGCACCGGGCGGGTCGATGGTCTCGCTGGACGTCGTCCTCTCGGGTCTGCCGCACGCGCTCGAGCGGCTCGTCGCCTACGCGTCCGCCTCGGCGCGTCCGGGCTGGTTTCCGTGGTACCCGTCCCTGGTGCTGCCTTGGCTGGGGCTGGTGGGCGCGCTCAGGGGGGAGGGTTCGGTGGCGGCCCGGGTCGGTCGTGGGCTCGGGATCGGCGTGCCGCTCGCCCTCGCCCTCGCCCCGCCGCTGGCGTTCGCGGCGGCCGACGCACCGGAGCGGTACACCGAGAACTTCCACGCGCTGGTGCTGCTGCTGATGTTCCGCGGTCTGGACGTGGGGGTGTGGGGCATCGAGCGCCTCGCGGCGCACCGGTGGACAGCCCGATGGGTGAGCCCGGCCATCGCCGGCGCGGCGGGCCTCCTCGCCAGCGCGGGACTGTGGCCCGGCGTGCTCGTCCGGACCACGCTGAGCAAACCGCCGACCCCCGAGGACACCAACGCCTGGCGGCTCGGGACCCTGCTGCGGGCGCACTTTCCGCCGGGCGGTGGGCTCGCGTGCACCAACCGGGAGGCCATCGCCTACGCCGGTCGGGTCTACTGCCCGACCAGCACCGGGCAGCGGTTCTGGCATGACAAGGACCCGGCCCGCGCCTGGCTGGCGGCCGAGTGTCCGGGCGAGGGGGACATCCCCTACGTCGTGTACGTCGGGCAGCGCGACGAGCGCAACCCGGCGCGGAAGGACCTCGACGCGTGGGTGCAGGCCAACGGGCGAGCGGTCACCGAGCTGCACCTGCCGGGGATGGAGGCGTGGGTTTACGCGGTCGCGCGGTGAGGGGGCCTACGATCCACACTCCGTCTCCGGGATCCACGCGACGTTCATCTCCGCCTCGTGGGCGGCGAGCAAGGTGAGGAGCTCGTCCCGCTCGCTGGTGTAGGTGGCGTCCTCGTAGAGGTCGTCGGTCTCCCAGCGGTCGGACGCGAGGTCGTACATCTGGTAGGACCGGCACTCCGCGCCGCGCCGCGCGGTCAGCACGAGCTTCATGTCCCCGGACCGGATCGCGGCGCGCCCGTCGATCCCGGTGGTGCGGCTCGTCCAGCTCTCCGTCCAGACCTCGGTCCGGATCGCGGGACCGCCGGTGAGGACCGAGCGCAGGCTCAGGGAGTCCTTCCCGCAGGTGCTGCCGGGGACGCAGGTGCGCGACGAGAGGTTCAGGAAATCCGCGACGGTGGTGAAGATGTCCACCACGCTCGACGGATCACTCACGGTCGAGCCCGCTTCGATGCGGAAGGATGCCCGCGCCGGGATGCCGCCCCCGTTGCGGATGGCGGTTCCGATGGCCGCGCCGTCCGCGATCAGCAGCGGCACCCGGACGCCATTCTCGTACACGCTCCCTTTGCCCCGCCCGTCGTTGAAGTTGCCTTCGGCGACCTGGTCGGCGGTGCCGTTGTCGCTCACGATGATGACCAGGGTGTCGCCGAGGTCGGGCGTGGCGCTGAGGAGGTCCAGGACGGCCGTGTCCAGGCACTCCACCATGACCTTCATGTTCTCCACGTCCGTTCCGGGCTTCGCTCCGCACGAACGGGCGCCGCTGTCCCACCGGCCGGTCGATCCGGAGGTGTCGTGGGCGAGATTGTAGGACACGACCGTCATGCGACGCGAGCCCGGCGGGCCGGACTCCATCCAGGCCACGGCGTCGTCGGTGGTGACGGTGGTGGGGCTGGTCGTCTCGTTCGACGCGGTGCTCACGTAGCGCCGTCCGGTCAGGTAGACGGGCCGGGAGACGGTGTAGAGCCAGTCGTCGTAGGCGTCCACCGCAGCGTGGTGGTTGCCGGCGAAGTAGTCGAACCCGAGGGTGATGGGGTAGTCGCCCAGGCCGAAGGTCTGGCCCTCGTCGGCCAGCGTGGCGTCGGTGGTGCCGAGGTGGGACTTGCCGAACAGCCCGGTGCGCAGCCCGTTGTCCTGGGCCAACTTCATCAGGGTGTCGGTGATCGTCCCAAGCCGGACCTCCGACCCCTCGCCGATCGGGCCACCCACGCCCACGCGGGAGGGGTACCCGCCGGAGAGGATCATGGAGCGGGTGGGGGAGCAGTACGGGGACGCCCAGGCGTCGCTGAACCGAACGCCCGCGGCCGCCACGAGGTCGAGGCCGGGGGTCTGCGGGCGGTCCTCGGTGGGGTTGCTGACGTCCCCGGCGTAGGCGCCGACCTTGTCGGTGCCTACGTCATCGAGGATGATCACCAGCACGTGGTTGAACTCAGCGGCGCTCGCGGGGGCGGCGACGAAGAGGGCGGCAGATAACCAAAGGCCCCGCATACAAGAACTTTACACGGACCCGTTTCTGGTTGCAACCGAGGGGGCCGAGACTGCGAGGCTGTCGGAAGTCGTCGCGCTCAGGCGGCGGTCTGTCGGAGTGGGCGGCGGGAGGCGCACGCCGGGGTCGCGGTGCCCGGGGTCGCCCGGCTCCAGCTCCATCGTCGGGTCGTCCTCGGTCGGGATCGGCTCCGAGAGGGCGAGCTGCTCCCATGCGGGGCCCCACGTCCCGACCCGGGGAAGCAGCCGGTAGAGGAGCTCGTGGTAGAGCGAACGGGGGACGAGCCGACGGATCCACGCGAACAGGTGGGCGTCGAGGGTGGCGGGCACCCGCAGCGGGGGCGCGCGCTTGAGCAGCGTGGACAGGATGGTCTCGGCGACCCGCTCCGGAGAGCTCCGGCTCAGGCGCATGAACCGGCCGATGAACCCGGACATGTTGGTGTAGTGGGCGTGGTAGGGGTCGAACTGGTCGTCCGTGCTCTGCCGACCCTGCACGGTGTACAGCGTCCGCTCGAACGACTCGGAGTTGATGAAGCCGGGTTCGATCAGCGAGACGTGGATGCCCCAGGGGCGGACCTCGTACCAGAGCGCCTCGCTCGCACCCTCGAGGGCGAACTTGGAGGCGCTGTAGATCGACATCGTGGGCATCGCCATCATCCCGCCCACCGACGAGATGTTGAGGATCCACCCGGTCCGCCGGGCCCGCATCCCCGGCAGGACCAGGGCCGCCAGCGCGATGGGGCCGCGGAAGTTCACGTGGATCTGTTCGATGCGCTCGACCTCGTTGACGTGCTCCAGCACTGATCGGTAGGCGATGCCGGCGTTGTTCACCAGCACGTCGATTCGTCCCCAGGTGGCTTCGACGGTGCGCACCGCCTCGCGGCGCTGGGCCTCGTCGGTGACGTCGAGGGGCAGGATGCAGACCCGATCCCCGGCCACGATGCCGGCGGCGGCGAAGCGGCTCAGCGACGACGCACGTGCTGTCAGCGCGAGGCGCCAGTCGGTCTTGGCGAGCAGGAGCCGCGCCGTCGCCAGCCCCAGCCCGCTGCTCGCGCCCGTGAGGAGCACCACCGGACGGGGCGCACCCGGGAACTGCGTGCGTGTGAGGCGCGCCATTCGACCTCCCGGCGTCGATCTTCGCACGGATGGCAAACGTCCGGCGCGCCCGCGGAAGAAAATCGCCAGCTTTTTCGTCAGTCCGCCAGGCGCAGCACCTCGGCGCAGCCCGCCTGCGCGGGCAGCGGGCGAAGGGTGAAGCCGCTCCGTTTGCTGTCCACGCGCACCTGCGTCTTCGCCGCGAGCCAGTTGGGTCGGGCCCCGAGCGTGGCCTGTTCGAACCGCAGCACCTCGATCCGGCCCGAGGCGCCGCCGTCGGTCACCGGCCCTTCGATCACCATCTGCGCCGCCTGTACGACGTACATCTCGGCGGCTCCGATGGCCGGGATGTGCACCACGATGGTCGCGGCGGGGCGCCCGTCCTCGTCCCAGTCGATGGTGGAGGCGAGGCTGGTGGGCAGCGCTCCGGTCCCGGAGAACCCGACGATGTCCAGCCCCAGGTCGGCCCGGTAGGTGCCGTCGACGACGGTGGCCACCACCTCGCGGGGGGGCTGGGCCGCGAGGAAGGCGTCGGGGACTTCGATGCGGGCGATAGCACCCCCGTCGATGTCCACCCGACACACCTGGCCGCGCTGCACCAGGGCGCCGCCGACCTCGGTCAGGTCGACGAGCACGTGCGAGGTCGAGCCCCCGCGGAGGGTGGGGAACCAGGGCGCGTCGGCGAGGGTGCTCACGCGCAGGGTGAGGGCGTACCGCCCCGGCTCGAGGATCTGGTCCGTCGGCCCGGCGAGGGCGAGGGTGGTGAGGAGAGGGATCAACCGGCGGCCTGTGCGGTGAGGAGGGAGGGACGGGAACCGAAGTCGGCGACGAGGGAACGGACCGCGGCCTGGCCGGACAGCATGACCAGCGGCATGCCGCCGCCCGGGTGCGCGGTGCCGCCGGCGACGTACAGCCCGCGCACGCCGTCCACGCGGTTCGCGGGGCGTCGAAAGCCAGCCCACATCGAGTTGGAGGCGCGCCCGTACAGGCTGCCCCCGCTGGCCGGGAACCGCTCGGCCAACTGCCGCGGGGTGCGACACCACACCCACCGTGCGCCCGGATCGACGAGGTCGGCGGTGATCAGTCGCCGGAGCACCTGTGCGCCCACGGCGTCGGCATCGAACGGAGAAGGCGTCGTGAGGTCCTCGGCGGGGGCGTTGATCATGGCGAACACCGGCTCGTCCTCGGTCCATCCCGTCCGGCCGTGGCACGGCTCCTGGGCGCACAGGTAGACGGTCGGGTCGACGGGCGTGCGCCGGCGGTCGAAGAGGTCCTGGAACTCGGCGGTGTAGTCGGCGGGGAACACCACCGTGTGGGCCACGCGGGCGGCGGCCCCGGTCCGGCGCCGGGTGCGGAGGATGCCGGTCCAGCCCGAGGTGGAGTCCGGGGTGAGGGAGGGGGTGGGCGCGGACAGCCCAACCGCGGCGCCAGCGGTGTGGAGCGCGGCGACCTCCCCGTTCCACACCACCGCGTCGGCGGGGAGGGTGCGCCCCGACTGCAGGGTCACCCCGGTGACCTGGCCCGGGGTGCCGGTGATGGCGTCGACCCGCTCGCAGAAGTGGAACCCGACCCCGAGGCGGCGCGCCGCCTGCTCCATCACTGCGGCGATGCGGGAGACACCGCCTTCCACACCGAACCCGCCCAGCGCCAGCTCGACGTGGGAGATGCAGTTGAGCGCCGCCGGGGCGCGGCGTACGTCCGAGCCGTTGTAGGTGGCGTACCGGCGCAGGAGGGTGCGCAGGTAGGGGTTTCGGACCCGCGCGGCGATGGCGCCGTCCATGGTGCGGAAGGGGTCGATGTCGAACACGCGGACCCATTCGGAAGGGGGGCGATCGAACAGGGTGCGCCACCCGGGGCGATCGCCGCGGATGAACGCCGTCTGGGAGACGTCCCAGATGCGGCCCGCGTAGGCGAGGAAGTCGGCCAGCTCGGCGCGCGCCGCGCTCCCCAGGGCGCGGTCCACGCTCACGAGGGTCTGCTCGGGCTCGGCGTAGACGTCCACGACCACGC
>JAYVAS010000848.1:0-14074 GCA_043750895.1 Pseudomonadota bacterium | reverse complement strand
ACTTCGGCGTACAGCGTCCAGTCACGACCGACGCCGACGTTGTCCCCGGGGTGGAAGACGGTGCCGAGCTGCCGCACGAGGATGGACCCCGCGCTGACGAGCTGGCCATCGCTGCGCTTGACGCCGCGGTACTGCGGGTTCGAATCGCGCCCGTTGCGGGAGCTGCCTTGTCCCTTTTTGTGTGCCATGGGGGTCTACTCCTACCTACGCGTTGATGGCGTCGATCTTGAGAACGGTGAGGTGAGCGCGGCCGTTCTTGGTCTTCCGGCGGCGTTCACGGTGGATGTAGCGCATGCTCTCGGTCTTCTGACCGAGCTCGTGGGCCACGACGGTGGTCTTGACGGACGCACCTGCGACGTTCGGGGTCCCGACGACCACCTTTTCACCGCCGAGGAGGAGCACCTGCTCGAGCACATGCTCGGCGCCGACCTCCGCGTGGACGTGGTCGACCACCAACGTGGCGCCCTCCGCCACTCGGTACTGCTTGCCACCACTGATCACAACCGCGTACATGATTCGACCCATCCAGAAAGCCGGGCGGGTCTAACGGACCCAGAGCCGCTGTCAAGCCACCCGCGAGCCGAGCTGAGCGCGGACGACGTCGAGGCGCGCCTGCACCTCCTCCGTTCCCATGCCCCGGTACCGCTCCGGGAGCATGCGTCGGGCGGACGCTTCGAACACCGCGAGGAGCTCCATGTACTCCAACATCCGGGTGTCCCGGCTGGGGATCACGTCGGTGCACGCGCGCAGCAGGCTCTCGCGCCGCACCTCCTCGTGCCCTTCCCAGGCCGCGAAATTCGCGGCGGCGAGGACCACCGCCTCGATCTCGGCCGCGGAGTAGCCGGCGGTCGCCGTCACGACGAGATCGAGGTCGAGGTCGGCCGCCACCGGCCGGCCGCAGCGCTTCAGCAGCGCCGCGAAGATCTGCCGGCGCTCGTCGGGGTGCTCGGGAAAGAAGAACGGGATCTTGAGATCGAAACGACCGGGGCGCTTGAGGTCGGTGTCGAGCTTGTCGGGCCGGTTGGTCATCATCACGATGAGGACGCGGCCGCGATGGGACGTGTCCGACATGAACTCCTTGAGCCGCGCGATCACCCGGCTGCCGGTGCCCCCGTCGCTCTCGCCGCCGCTGGAGAGGGAACGATCGGCCTCGTCGATGATCAAGAGTACGTAGCCGAGCCCGTCCACCACCTGGAGGATCTTCTCGAGGTTCCCTTCGGTCGACCCGACCCACTTCTCGCGGAAGTTCTTGAACTTCAGGCAGGTCAGCCCGGACTCCCCGGCGAACGCCTCGGCCACGAAGGTCTTGCCGGTGCCCATGGGTCCGACGAAGATCGCCCCCATCGGGACCCGATTGCGGTCGCCCTGCTTGATGGCCTCCGCCACCCGCATCAGCTCCTCCTTCACCGCCTCCATGCCACCGACCTGGGCGAACCCGTGCTTGGGCTCGACGAACTCGACCAGCCCGTGGCACTCCTGTTCGATGATCGCCTTCTTCCTACGATTGATCGTCGCGAAGTTGATCGCCTCCGACGACTGACGGGCATGGCGGAGCACCGACCGGATCTGGATCAGCGAGAGGCCGGCGGTGACCTTCACCACCTGCTCGTCGGTGATCTCGAGGGTCACCCCGCGGCGATCCTGGACGCGCAGGAACTGGGCGCGGTCCTCGGGCGACGGCAGCGTCACGTCTACCAGCGCCACGTGAGAGCTGGCCACGAGGCGGCGCTGCACGTCCGCGAGGGTCTCCGTCACCATCACCACGAGGTTGTCGCTGGCCAGCAGGCCCGGGTCGGCGCCCAGCCGCTGCAGGGTGACGAGGTTCGCCTTGTCGGCCTCGCCCATGAAGGAGAGATCGCCGTTCGGCACGATGGTCTCGACGTAGTCGAGGATCACGGCCGCCCGCGTGGCGGGGTCGGTGACCAGCTCCTCGATCAGGCCCAGCACCGTGTGCGGGGCGCGGGGGAAGGGCTCGCCCACTGGGTCGCGGCGGTCCATCACCCGGCGGACGTTGATCGCCCGGGTGAACGCCGCCTGCATGGTGGCGGTGGGGAACTCCAACCCCTCGGAGACGTTGTAGTAAACGAGGAGATCCTTGTTCCTCCCCAGGAACTTCGTGAGGAAATCCCGCAGCGAGACGAACCGGATCGAGCCGTCGGCGTCGGGCCACGGCTGGAGATCGCGCACGTTCCCGTGGAGCAGGAAGACGCTGGATTCGCCCGAGAGGTAACGATCACGGAGGGCGGTGGCCCACGCCGGGAGGACTGGTTCCATGCGCCGATGTAATCCGCTGGGGGGCGCGACCGGCCCGCGTCAGCGGGCGAACACCAGCACGTTCAGCTCGCCCGCGCCCTCGGCGTGCGCCCCGAGGGCCTTGCCGATCACCGCCCCGAAGGCGCGGTCCCGGTCGTCGGCCCGACGCGCGTTGCCGCGCTCGCCGCTCGCCACGAGCAGATCGCCGGCCCGGATGGCCCCGCCGGTCGCGTCGACACGACACCGAGTGATCCCGCCGATGACCACCAGCACCTTCCGCTCCGGCCCCACCCCGAGCACGACCGCGGGGTGCTCCCCGACCACGCCGATCACGCGCGCATCGTAGGCGTCCCGGGTATGGATGAGGTGCCCCTGGTCGTTGACCCCGACCACTTCGCCGGACTTGAAGTCGCCGCCGCTCTGGAACGCGATGGCGAGCGCGCTCCCCGGCAGGTTCACCGACGGCGCGCGCACCGGTCCGTGCACGGTGAGGCCGTCGGACATTTCCCCGTCGATGCCGACCTCGACCACGGCCCCTGACCGACCGTTGAGGACGAGGCCGCCGTCCTTCCGCCCGCTCCCCGCCCGCCCCTCGATGTGGCGGATCTGGAGGGTGCGCTTGGTGGAGTCGACCGTGATGTCGCCGCGGACCTCGAGCGCGTCGCCGATCAGCTTCGGCGCCTTCACGTAGAGGGTGGCCTCGAGGGAGTTGACGTCGGCGCCGCGGCACTTGATCCCCCCGGAGAGCACGTCCAGGCCGCCCCGGTTGATGACCAGGCCGCCGGTCATCACGTCCCCGGCCTTCTTGACCACGTGGAGCGCTTCGGCGGTCGGCAAGGGGATCGCCGGCTTCGACTCGATCGCGGTGAGACGCTTGTCGAAGAGCTCGATGCGCTCCATCACGTGGGGGGTCAGCTTCGGCTGCGGGTTCAGGCTGGGGATGAACCGCTCGGGCGCCGGGCCCTTGCCCTCGAGCTGCTCCACCCGCTCCAGGAGGTCGATGATGTCGCCGTCGTTTCCAACGAGATCCTCGATCTCGTCCTCGAGCCGCTCCAGGCGCCCATCGCTCCCGGCGAGTTGTTCGAGCCGCTGCTCGACCGTGGCGAGCCGGGCCGGGAGGCCCTCGGCCCCACCGCCGGCCTCGATCCCCCGGATCCGTCGGAGGAGGACCACCGTTCGTCGGCGAAGCGCCTTCGCCAGGGCGCCGGCGTCGGTCTCCTGCCGCCGTACCCGCGCCGCCAGATCGGCGACATCACGCGCCAGCCGTACCGCGCCCCCGACCAGCGGCACCCGCAGGGTGTCCCCCTCCGCGTCCGCCGACCGGGCCGGTACCGCCGACACCCACACCGGCTCTCCATCGAAGATGGTCGGATCGAGCGGAGCCCCCACTCCGAGCACCACGGTGAACCGACCGTCGGCCTCCACCGGGACCCCACGGAGGGTGTCGACCCAGACCGCAACGTCGGCATCCACGGAAGGGTAGATCGCAACACGGAGATCCGTCGGCCCGGGCGAGCCTGACTTCCCGTCCTCACGGCGAAGCCAGCCATGGAACTCGAGCAGGTGGATCATGATGCTCCCTCCCCGGGATTGCCGGCGAGGCACGGATGGTAGCCACGGGACGCGCAACGTGTCAAAGCGCTCCACGGGAGAACCGCTGGATGGCACGTCGAATGCGCATTCTCGTCACCGGCGCCGGTGGATGCGTGGGTCGCGCCATTCGGGCGCGGTCGGTCGGCGTCGGCGCCGACGTGCGTTGTGTCACCCACGCCGAGCTCGACGTCACCGATCGGACCGCCGCCGAGCGGCTCGTGGCCGCGTGGTCTCCCGACGCGGTCCTGTTCTGCGCGGCGGTCACCGATGTCGATCGGTGCGCGGTGGACCCCGGCGCCTACGCGGTGAACGTCACCGCGCCCATCGCGTGGGCGCGGCTCGCCCCCACCTGGCTGCTCTCCACCAACTACGTGTTCGACGGGACGGGACCGCATGCCCCCGGCGCCCCGCGGACGCCCCGCGGCGCCTACGCCCGGCACAAGTGTGATGCCGAGGACGGCGTGCTCGCCGCCGGCGGCCACGTGGCGCGCGTGGGCTGGATCGTCGGCGCCGGGGGCCGCACCTTCCCCTCCCAGCTCGCCGCCCGCCTTCGGCGGGATGAGACCGTCCGCGCCATCGCCGACCGCCTCGTACAGCCGAGCTGGTCGCTCGACCTCGCGGACGCGCTGCTGGCGTTGCCACCTGGCGTCACCCACCAGATCGGCGCCGCCGAGACCACCTGGTTCGACTTCGCCACCGCGGTGCGGGCCCGGGTCGGCCGCGGCAGCGTGGTCCCGGTCCCGGTGGCCGCGCTCGACCTCCCCGAACCCCGACCGACGGACGCGCGCCTCACACCGGCGCTGCTCCCCCCCTGGACCGCGCACCTCGACGCCATCAGCGCGCTGTCGGGTTGAGCGCGGAGTCAGTTCCGCCCGACGGCGGCGCCCTCGCTCAGCAACGCCGCGACCCGTACCCGCAGCTCGAGGGACTCGTCGTCGAGGAGGGGGGTCAGGGCCGCCGTCTCCCCCAGCGACGACGCCGCCTCCACCGCCGCGCGCTGTAGCAGCGGGTCTTCGTCCCGCAGTCCAGCCAGCACTGCGCTGCGCACCCGGGCCGGCACCGCCCGCCCGCGCCCCCCGAGCTCCCCCGCGACCATCAGGCTGATCCGGCGGACCTCCGGATCCCCGTCTTCGATGCCGGTCAGCAGGGCCCGGTCGGATCCCTCGACGCGGAGCAACAACCAGAGCGCCGCCGCGCGGGCGGCCGGTCCGGGCGCTCCGGCCGCGGCGAGG
Organism: Pseudomonadota bacterium; assembly: GCA_043750895.1. Classification (GTDB taxonomy): domain Bacteria; phylum Myxococcota_A; class UBA796; order UBA796; family SXON01; genus JAYVAS01. The sequence goes on along the minus strand of JAYVAS010000848.1, from coordinate 8,996 downwards.
CGCAGCACCTCGGTCGCCGCCGCCGACGGATCCCCGTGCACCCGCTCCACCACCTCGAGGGCGCGATCGGCATCCCCCCGGATCAGCGGCGCCAGCCGGGCCTGGCCCTCCGCCGGGTCCAGACCCAGCAGGGCGACCACCGCGGTGACCTCCAGGTCGGGGTCCAGGCGCGGCAGGCTCGCGATCACCCCCGCCGCCAGCTCCGGGCGACCCGACGCGCGGACCAGGTCCCAGAACGCCACCTCGAACGGCACCTCGCCGGAAGCAAGGAGCACGCCCAGCCGACGCCCGAGCTCCGGGTCCCACCGGGCACCCACCGCGAGCAGCGCGGTCGACCCCCACCCGTCCGGGGCGGCCCACGCCGCGGCCAGCCAGGCGGGGTCAGGATCCAAGCGCAGCGCCGCCGCCGCCGCCCGGCCCCGGGTGATGCCGTCGAGGCCCGAGGCCAGCGCCATGTCCCGGAGGAGGTCGCGCGCCGTGGCGTCGCCGGCACGGTCCCCGAGCGCGACCGCTGCGCGCTGCTGGACGAAGGGATCGGGATCGAAGCGGGCCCGCCGCCCCCAGCTTCCGCCGCCGGGGGCCGGATCGGCCCGTACCAGCGCCGCCAACGCGATCTGCCGGGTGACCGGATCGGTGGAACCGGCGCCAGCCTCGAGGATCTGGCGGAGACGGCCGTCGGCGATGCCCGTACAGCAGGCCGGTACGGGGCGCGCAAGCTCGGAGACCGGCACCCGGTGGGTGCATGCGACCCCCAGCAGGGCGACGACGAGGAGCCTCACCGCCCGCGCGTTGCCGCCGGTGCCACCGGCGGGGCGACCCCTTTCATGGCCCCGCGCATGTGGTCGAAGGCGATGAGCTCGCACGCGGCGTAGCCCCAGTGTTCGGCGCTGGTGTTGGTGGGTTCGAGCTGAACGGCCTTGAAGAACGCGGCCGCCGCGTCGAAGAGCCGCCCCTCGTCGAGCATCGCGCGGCCCCCGACCACGAGGCGCTCCGCCTCGGTCTTGGGGGCAGGGGCACCGGCCGGCACCGCGACCCGCGGGCTTCCCGCCGTGGCGCCCAGGGCCGCCGACGCGCCCGACGCCACGGACGCCGACGCCGCGACCGGCGCGGACGGCGCGGACGGCGAATTGACCGGCGTGGGTTCGGCGACCGCGATCACCGGCTCCGGCGGCCGCGCGACGGGCGCGGGTGTCTCGGGTGGGACCGCCGCCTCAGGCTCTTCAACGGGCGGCGCCGGCGAAGGCGGGGGCTCCACGCGGGTCGCCGCCGCGGAGACCTCGGGCGTCGCCGGGGCCGACGCTGTCGCGGCCGGACCGGCGAACTGGCCGATGAGCACGTCCCCGACCTCCTTGACCACCCACGCACCCACCAGGCACATCGCGAACAGCACGACGCCCAGCGAGATCTGATTGACCGGATTGGACAGGAACCCACGACGTTTGGGAGGACTCGACCGGTACGGTTCGATCGGGTCCCGTGCCTCGGGCGCGCGGTGCGGGGGCGCCGGCGGGGGCGCGGCCGGCGTGACCCGACGCTCGGCGAGCGCGGGGGCCGGAGCGGGCGGCAGGGAGTTCTCCCGGCGACTGAAGGGCATCTCCCGGGGAAGCTCGCCGGGCGGCATCGTCCGGTGGCCCGGCAGGACCGGGGGCGCCGCGGGGGCCCCGACGTGCGTCGGCGCCGTCGAGAGGCGGGTGGCGACGTTGGTGGGCGCGGCGGCGAGCGCACGAACCGGCACGGGCGCGTCCGCCGCGTCGATGACGCCGTCGAACTGTTCGGTACGGTCCCCGAACTCGGCCTCGACGGGCGCCAGCGTCTGCGTGAACCGGAACTCGACCGCGCCGATCATGATGCGGTCGCCTTCCTGGAGCGTGTGCTCGGTGACGGGGGCGCCGTTGACCAGGGTGCCGTTGGCGCTCGCGCGGTCGCGGACGATCCAGGTGCCGCGGTGGCCCTGCACTTCGGCGTGGTTGCGAGAGGACGAGGGCTCGGGGAGGACGATGTCGTTGTTCTCGGCGCGGCCCAGCGAAAGCAGGCCTTCGGCCGGGAGGGTGAAGTTCCCTTTCCCGATGGCGTGGGCGGAGATGACCTCCAACCGGGCGATGGTGGGGAGGGCCATCGGCGCGGGCGCGACCCGTGCCGCCTCCGTCAGCACCCGGAAGGCCAGGACGAAGGGATCGATGCGGACCTCGTCCCCGTCCTTCAGCGCCGCGGTGGTGATCTTCCGGGCTCCCATGAAGGTGCCGTTCCCGCTCTCGAGGTCCTGGACCTGCACTCCCGCGGGCCCCACGACGACCTTGGCGTGACGCCGCGAGACCCCCACGTCGGAGAGGACCACGTCGGCGTCTTCCGCGCGACCAAGGACAACCTCCCCTCGCGGGAGGATCATCCGCCGCTCCGGGTGGCCCGTCCGCCGGATGAACATCTCTACCTGACGAAGTTCCATGCGCTATCCTACCGCGTCCGGGGGGCTCATCGAGAGGCGATCCACCACACGACGATGCCGAGCAGGGCCACGGCGGCGGCGATGTACATGGGCCCGCGCCCCGTCGACGCCGGCGCGCGCGGACTCGCCGGGGGGTGCACCGGCACGACGGATTGGGTGATCTCGGCCAGTCCGATCTCGAAACAGTGGCCCGACACCGTGACCTTGTCGCCCACCTTCACCTGCTTGTGATCGGCGACGCGGTGGGCGTTCACGAACACGCCGTTGCGCGATCCGGCGTCCTGCACCCACACCGCCCCGTTGTGGAGCAGCACCCGCGCGTGCTGCCGGGACACGTTGGAGTCGTCGATGTGGACCTCCATCGCGGGATCCCGACCGAGGCGGAGCGGATCGGCCGTGATCGGGAACCGGCGCCCGGCGTAGGGGCCGTCGAGCGCGATCAGCACCGGAGCCATGTCCATCGTCTACTCCCTCTCCGAACGGGCCTGTACCAGCACGCCGTTGAAGGCGAACGCGATCCGCTCCAGGGGCCGGAGTCGAGCCGTCGGGCGGACCGTGCCGTTTCCAGCCGCGGCGCGCTCCACCGACTGCGCCAACGCCGTCAGCGGACGAAGGAACAGGTACCAGGGCGCGAACACCAGCAACAGGGTGACCAGGAAGACCACGAAGGCGGACGGGAGCCACCACCACCACGGAGCCGCGGTGGCGCGCCCGACCTCCTCCAGGTCCACTACCATGAACGCCCAACCGACGATCTCGCCGCCGACGGTCCGGCGCGACGGGACCACGATCTCCACCGTGGAGCCCCCAGCCGGCGCCCGCGTCGGGCCCAGATCGGCGAGCGCCCGCTGGAAGACCTCTCGACTCCCCAGGCTGATCCGGAACTTGTCCTCGGGCGCGAGCACCATGCCGCGGGAGTCCGCCACCCGGGCCTCCACCACGCCCTCGACGCTGGTCGCGAACGAGAGATCGAGCTTGGTGCGGTCCCCTTCCGACAACGCCTGCGCGTTGCGCTCGGCGAGGGTGGTGGCGATCTGGAACACGAGCGTCTCGGTCGCGGCGTCCAGGCGGGCGTCGGCGGCCCACTTCTGACTGAAGAGCCCGCCCATGGGGGCGCACACGATGACGGCCCAGAGAAGGCCGAACAGGGCCACGGCCTGCAGCATCCAGGGCACGCCCACCGAGGCCACCTCCACCGGTTCGAAGCGCGGCAGCGGCGCAGGTGGCCGGTCCGGCTCGCGCACCCGTGGCACGGATGCCCCCCGGTCGAGCGGTCGGGACGGCGCGCTGGCCATCGCGGCCGGGGCGGCCGGCGGACGGGTGGCGCCGCGCTCGGCCCGCGGCGGGCGCGACGCCTCGGGGTCGAGGCCCCGGATCTTGATGTCGTTGGGGTCGACCTTCTTCGGCGGATCCGGGTCGAGGCCCGGGATGCGGATGTCGTTGGGATTCGACTTCGGCGCGTCCGCCTTCGGACGCGGCGCCGCCTCGGCTTCGGGTGCCGCCCGCGGCGGATCCACCCGGGGCGGTTCGCTGGGGCGGGGGGGCTCGGCGCGGACCGGCTCGGGGGGACGCGCGGGCGCGGCGGGGCGCGGCGCCGCCGTGGCGGGCTCGGGGTCGAGGCCGCGGATCTTGAAGTCGTCTGGCCCCACCTTCCGTTCGTTCGGAGCGATCGACGCGCGGTCCGGGGACGGCGGCGGCGGCGGCGGCGCCTTGGGCGCCGGCTTCTCGGGCGCACGGGGGGCCGCGAGGTTCGGTGGTGGCATCGACGGGCGCGCGAGGGGAGACATGCCGGTCGCGCCGGGGTCGGGCGGGAGGCGCGGGGGCTTCGGCTTGACCGGCAGGGGCACCGGCTCGTCGAGATCAATCTCGTCGACGTCGTCGCCGATGTCCAGGTCCAGGTCGTCTTCGTCCTCGGCCGGGACCGCCGCGCCCGGCGCTTCGAAGACCAGGAGGAAGTCGCCGATCTGGACCTTGGCACCCGGCGGAAGGGGCAGGACCGCGACCCGACGGCCTTCGCTGTCCACCACCCCGTTGTGGGACTCGAGGTCCTTCACCACGATGCGGCCGCCGGTGGCCGTGACCACGGCATGCTTGCGAGAAACCTTCTTGCTCGGCAGACAGACTTCACACTCGGGCGCGCGCCCGATGAAGTTGTCGCCGTCGTGCAACTGGAACGGCCCGCATACAACGGGGCCTCGGACGACCTGTAGACGCATGCGGGAACCCTACCATCCCCCGATGTCGAGGACGCCGCGAATGGTATCGCTGTCCACGGACACACCGGAAAAAAGCCTGAAAGAAAGAGCACCTTGATGGATCAACATCCCGATGCCGCGTTGGATCCGCACGCGCCTCGCGGCGAGTGCGGCGAACTGAGGTGGATCCGACATCCAGTAGTTGGCGTCTGTCCAGATCGCCCCGGGGCGGAGCCCGGAGATGTCCAAGGCCGCCACCGCCGGAGCGCCCTCCCCCGACGTGCAGTTCACCACGATCTCGGCGCGCGCCGCGTGGCGCGCGAACGCGTCCAGCGGCCCGGCGGTCACGGCGCAGTCGGGGAAGCGTGCGGCGAGGACCTCGGCGGCGCGTTCGGCCCGCCCGGGCGTCCGGTTGAGGAGCGTGACCGAACGGCCGCCCCCGGCGGCGATGGCCGCGGCCACGGCGCGACCGGACCCCCCAGCGCCGAGCACGATGGTGTCCCGACCCGCGACCCCCGCGCCCATCTCCTCGGCCAGCGCCCGGGCCCAGCCGACGCCGTCGGTGTTGTGCCCGACCAGCTCCATCCCCTCGCGGACCACCACGTTGACGGCCCCGGCCGCCTCGGCCTCGGGCGAGAGCCGGTCGAGCCCCGGCACCACCGACTCCTTGAAGGGGACGGTGAGGTTCACCCCGGCCAGCGCCAGGGTGCGGATCGACTGGGCCACCGCGCCCCGGTCCTCGGGCCGGACGTCGTACGCTACGTAGATGGCGTCGATGCGGGTGCGGCGGAACAGCTCGTTGTGCATCGCGGGCGACAGGCTGTGCCGGACCGGATGGCCGACCAGGCCGAAGATGCGGGTCGACCCGGTGATCACGCCAGCACCGCCCGCGCGGCGGCGACGTCGACCCGGATCTGGGCGACCAACGCCTCCACGCCGTCGAAGCGCAGCTCCGCCCGCACGCGGGCGACCACGTCGACGGTGAGCTCGTGCCCGTAGAGATCCCCACTGGTGTCGAACAGGTGGACCTCGATCCGGCGAACCAGGCCGCCGAAGGTCGGGCGCATCCCGATGTTCATGACGCCGTCCACCAGGGCCCCGCCGTCCACCGCCGCCCGGACGGCGTAGACGCCGTCCATCGGCAGCAGTTCGACCTCGTTGTCCAGGTTTGCGGTTGGAAATCCGATGGTCCTCCCGCGTTGGTCTCCCGCGACCACCGTGCCGCGTAGCCGGTGCGGCCGACCCAACAACCGCGCCGCCGCCGCGACCTCCCCAGCCGCCACCAGCTTGCGGATGCGGGAAGACGACGCGGGTTCGCCCTCGAAGAGGATCGCGCCCACCTCGTCGACCGCGATCGACGGATGCACGGACCGCAAGAACGCGGCGTCCCCCGCGCGGTCCACGCCGAAGCGGAAGTCGTAGCCGACGACCGCCACCTGCGCGCCGAGGCGCCGGACCAACACCTCGTCGACGAACCAGCGCGCGGGGTGGCCGGCAAAAGCGCGGGTGAAGGGCTCGACCACCACCACGTCCACCCCTGCGTCTCCGAGGTACCGCACCCGGTCGGGGAGGGTCAGGATCCGCGGCTGGTGGCGGCTGGGCGCGACCACCGCGGTCGGAGCGGGGTCGAAGGTGTAGGCCACGGCGGGCGCACCGCGCGCGTCGGCGTGTGCCCGAAGGCGCCGGAGGATCTCCCGGTGACCGACGTGCACGCCGTCGAAGTTCCCGATCGCCACCACGCTGCCCACCGCGGGGGGCGTCCAGGCGACGGAACCGGAGACCACGGCAGGCATGACCGCCGTGGCTAACCCAAAACGCGGGGCCGGGTCGAAACCCTCGGGGTCACCAGACCGGGGTGGGCCAGATCGCGCCAGGACGCCCGAAGAGGTAGCCCTGGAGCAGCGGGACACCGCACCGACGCAGCGCCTCCGCTTCCTCCTCGGTCTCTACACCCTCGCCCACCAGGTGTTGCCCGTTCGCCTCGGTGAACTTCGCGAGCAGCTCGACCAGGCTGAGGTTCATGGGCTCGAGGTGGATCCCGCGGATGATCGACATGTCGATCTTGACGAACGCGGGCCGAAGCTGGGCCAGCATCGCGAGGCTGTTGTAGCCGGCGCCGAGGTCGTCCAGCGCGACGCGGAAGCCCACGTCGGTCAGCTGCGTCATGCGCTCCTTCCAGCCGGCGTTGGCCTTCAGGTCGGCGCGCTCGGTGATCTCGAGGACCACCCGGTGCGCGTGGGGCATCAGCGGCGCGAAGGAGGCGAAGAAGTCGGGGTCGGCGAACTGGCCCGGGTGGACGTTGACGAAGATCAGCGTGTCCGGCGAAATCCGCGCCGCCCACTCGCTCGCGAGCCGGTTGACGACCCATCCGAACTCGAACACCGCGTCCACGCTCTCGACGCCGGCGATGAGCAGGTCGGGCCGGGACAGCGCCGGATGAGCACTCCGGATGAGGCACTCCACCGCCATCGGGGCGTGCGGGGAGTGCGCGCCGACGATCGGCTGGACGGCCAGGCTGAGGAGCCCCTCGTCCACACAGGACCGCCAGTACCGGCGGGTCGTCGCGAGCCCGCCCTCGTGACGGAGCGAGGTGCGCAGGTCGTGCGTGACGTGGAGCGCATGCTCGACGGCGCCGAGGAGCCCACGGTCGTCGAAGGGCTTCGAGAGCGCGTGGGAGATCCCGAGGCCGTTCACGGCCGTCTTCCAGAGATCCGCCTCGTCGCTGCCGGTCATCAGCACGCGCGCGCAGCCCGGATCCCGGTCCCGCAACGCGGCAAGCACGACGTCGCCCCGAGGACCGGCCCCGAGCCGATAGTCCACCAGCGCGACATCGAAGGCCTCCGACTGGATGAGCAGGAGCGCCTCGTTCCCGTCAGACGCCGGGACGACCTCGTAACGGCGAGAGAGCACCCGCTTGGCGCTGCTCAGGATCCCCCACTCGTCGTCGACCACCAGAACCCTTTGCACTTCGTAGCCTCCCGGCGTCATTCGGATTCGCGTTGGGGGCAGTGTAGCAGTTTGTGCAGACCGCACACGAGCGAGCGCGACAGCCGGTCGCGCGTGCAGTAGACTCGCCGCCCTCGGAGACCCTCGTGCGCGTGCTCATCGCCAACAAGCTCGCCCCCTTCGTGCCGGGACGGCTGCAAGACGTCGGTTGTACCGTGACGGTGGACCCCACCGCGGCCGGCCCCACCCTGACCGAGCGAATCCGCGCCGAGGACCCGGAGATCGTGATCGTCCGCGGCACGAAAGTCACCGCTGCGGACTTCGAAGCCGGGAAGTCGCTGGCCCTCGTCATCCGCGCCGGCGCGGGCGTGAACACCATCGACCTCGCCGCGGCCTCCCGTCGCGGGGTGTACGTCGCGAACTGCCCCGGCAAGAACGCGATCGCCGTCGCCGAGCTGGCGATGGGCCTGCTGGTGAGCTGTGATCGGCGCATCGTCGACAACGCCGTCGACCTGCGCGCCCGCCGATGGAACAAGAAGAAATACGGCGCGGCGCGCGGTCTGGCGGGGCGCACGCTCGCGGTGATCGGCGCGGGCCAGATCGGTCAGGAGGTGATCAGCCGCGCGCTGGCCTTCCGGATGAACGTCGTCGCCTGGTCGCCGAGCCTCACCGACGCCAAAGCCGCCGCGCTCGGCGTACGTCGGGCGCCGACCGTCGAGGACGCGGTGAAGAACGCCGACGCCGTCACCGTGCACCTGGCGCTCGCCAAGGAGACGCGGGGCCGCATCGGGGCATCGGTGTTCGCGGCCATGAAGCCGGGTGCCATCTTCCTCAACACGTCTCGCGGGGAGGTGGTCGATCAGCCCGCGCTCGTCGACGCGATCAAGACCAAGCAGCTCCGCGCCGGCCTCGACGTCTTCGCCAACGAACCCGCCGGCGCCGAAGGGGTCTTCGAGGACGACATCGTCGATCTCCCCGAGGTCTACGGTACCCACCACATCGGCGCATCCACCGACGAGGCCGAAGAGGCCGTCGGCGAAGAGACGGTTCGGATCGTCGCGGCCTACAAGGGCGGCGCGCCGATCCCCAACTGCGTCAACCTTGCCTCCCGCACCCCCGCCACCCACCTGCTGGTCGTCCGTCACGCCGACCAGGTGGGCGTCCTCGCGGGGATCCTCGCGGTGATCCGCGAAGCCGGGATCAACATCGAGGACATGCAGAACATCATCTTCTCGGGGGGTCAGGCCGCCTGCGCGCGGATCGGCCTCGGCGCTTGCCTCCCCGACGCGTCCGTGGCACGGATCGCGCAGGACGCAGCCATCTACTCGGTCTCGCAGGTTCCCGTCTAGCTCTCCCGGAGTTTCCCTTGGCCTACGGTCGCATTCACAACTTCGCCGCCGGTCCCGCCGTGC
>JAYVAS010000847.1:0-2931 GCA_043750895.1 Pseudomonadota bacterium | reverse complement strand
GGCGCCGAACACCGAGAACAGACCTGGGGCGGCGCTCCGCCACGACGCGCGGCCGATCTCGACGAGGCCGCCCACCACGGGGAGGTCGGTGGTGTCGGGCGGCACGATCCGGCCGCCGACGACGATGCCGGCGCGGTAGGTCACCTCGTCGCTCGGTTTGCCCAGCATGCGGGTGAGGAAACGATCCTGGACGATCACCCCGGCGGGCCAGCGGTCGGCGGGCAGCAGCCAGTCGCCCGGCAGGTGGTCGTCCATGCTGTCGGGGCTGGTGTCGGTGGTGCCGATGCGGATCATCAGGTCGGCCGGGAGGGGGCCGTCGGCGCGGAAGTAGAGCCGGACGATGTTGCCGGCCTTGGGGATGCGGAGCTGGTCGAGCAGCAGCTCGCTTCCGAGGAGGTGCAGACCGAGCGCCTCCCAGCCCACGGCCGCCGGTCGGGCGGTGGTCGGCAGGGCCTCCAGGACCGTTTCGGTGGGCGCGAGGCGAAGCTGCGCGGGGATCCTGCGCGTGGGCGGGTCGACGGTGAGGTCCGGCCCCTCGATGCCGCCCGGCTGGCAGTCCAGGTGGCCCACGCCGTCGCGGACGGTCACCGGGGCGCCGAGGGCGGTGCTGCGCGCCACCCAGTTGTCGAGGATGGTCTTGGCCATGCGGCCGGTGGCGGGGCCGGTGCTGTTGGGGTCCAGGAAGATCGGGAGCGCGGTGAGGGAGACGACCCCGGCGCGGGTGAACCCGAGGTCGTAGAGCATGCCCTGGTGGGCCTCGTCGGCGCTGCCGTAGTCGGCGACGAGGTTGCCGGCGTCGTACACGATGGGGCGACCCCGGTAGCGCTCGACGCCGTGCATCACGTGGGCGGAGTGGCCCAGGATGGCGTCGTAGCCGCCGTCGACGAGCGCGTGGGCGAGCTGCTGCATCAGCGGGGTGGGCTCGGTCACGAAGTTCTCCCCCCAGTGGGGCGAGAACACCACCAGGTGGGCGTGCGCGCGTGCTTCGGCCGCGAGGGCGATCAGGTCGGCGGCGACGTCCTCCACCCGCGCGGGGTCGGCGCCGTCCAGGTGGTAGATCCCGGCCCGGTCGGCCGTCGCGGCGTGTTTCCCGGCCATCGTGAGCTCGGCCCCGACGATGGCCACCACCGTGTCCCCCACGCGTCGGTACGCCGGGGTTCGCGCCTCGGCGAGGTCCTGGCCGGCGCCGGCGATGTCCACTCCGACCGCCTGGAGGCGATCCCGCGCCTCGACCAGCGCCGCCGGGCCGTAGTCTCCCGCGTGGTTGTTCCCCATGGTGACGATGTCGAAGCCGGCGTCGCGCAGGACCGCGGCGGCCTCGGCCATCGCGTGGTGCTGGTGGGGTCGGGGCTCCCCCTTGTCGGCGTAGGTGCCCCCCAGGGCGATGACGCCTTCGGCGTTGGCGACCGCGAGGTCGGCGGCGCGCAGTTGCGGCGCGAGGCGGGCGAAGATCGCGGGCGATTGGGTGGGGTCGGCCAGCGCGACGTTGAGGCGCCGCCCCAGCATGATGTCCCCGCCCATCACGAGGTGGTGGACCGGGAGGTCGTCGGGGACGCAGGCGCCCAGGAGCAGGACGCCCAGGATCACGGCGCCTTCGTGGCCTCGCTCAGGTTCTTCCGGATGGACGACACCGGCCCCGCGGCGCCGATGGTCTTCCCGTTGTCCAGGCCGCCGCCCAGGCTGATGCCGACCACCTCACCCGCGGCGTTGACGATGGGGGCGCCGCTGGTGGCGGTGAGATCGAGGGGCGCGCCGGCGTACTCGATGAACAAGAAGGTGGGCTTGATCTCCACCACCTTCGCCTCGTGCAGGCGCGCGGTGCTCCCCAACACCTCGGCGGCGAGCCAGACGGGATCACCCAGCTTGGGGTCGGCGGCGGCGAGGGGGAGGGCGTGGAAGGGGGCCTGGTTGCCGGCGCTGATCCGGTCGAAGCTGGCCGGCAGGCGGAACAGCGCGAGGTCTCCCGCCGCGTCCTGGGCCATCGCGTGGGCGCCGGGCACGCGGACGGGCGTGGTGTCCATGCCGACCTTCTGGTTCGTCCAGGCGTCCACGAAGCGGGCGCGTTTCACCGCGCCGGGCAGCTCGTCGGCGCCGAGCTGGGTGGGCAGCCCGCCGACGGGGCCGAACAGGTGGTGCGCGGTGAGGATGACCGTCTCGCCGGCGAGGTCGGCCGCGAAGGCGGTACCGGCCTCGTAGGTCTTGCCGTCGGTCAGCGTGAACGCGGGCCGGAGCACGCTTCCGACGGCGATCTCGGGGGCGGCCGCGACGGGCGCGGGGGCCGCGGCGGGGGCGGCGGCGATCGCGACCAGGGGCGCCAGGGCGAGGGCCGCGAGGAGCAGGGGGCGAGGCATGGGGGCTCCGGGATGGGGGTGGATTAACGCGTGCGCCGACCCCTCACCCGCACGGCGACACCGCCCACTCAGCGACGTTGTTGTCCTCGTCCACCTCGCGCACGCTGCCGGCGCCGGCGCCGTCGTCGTCGACCACCACGCGGAGGCCGCCGGGGCCGATGTCGGCGGGGGCGAGCTCCAGGAGGAACCCGTCCGCGGCCGTCGCGGGGGCCAGCGCGGGCAGGCGCGCGTTGGCGACGTTGCGCAGCGTGCCCCCTTCCACCGCGTACACCGCGAGGGAGGTGCCATCGGCCACCGGGAGGGAGCCGTGGTTGGTGACTTGGAGCGAGAGGACGACCGGCCCGTCCGCGCAGTCCTCGACACAAACCTCGTGGAGGCTGACAGTCAAATCGACCCCGAGGGGATGGCTGTCCATGCTCGCGAGGCGGCCCCGGAACACGCCATACCGGCTCCAGGAGGGCTCGGGGTTGCGGGGCACGGTGCCATCTTCGTTGACGTTCACCATCGAGTAGTCGGACGAGGGCCAGACCACGCCCCCCGGGGTCCAACCCTCCCCGGCGTGGCGGTAGGCGCGGAGGAG
>JAYVAS010000846.1:0-2848 GCA_043750895.1 Pseudomonadota bacterium | reverse complement strand
GCGAGGCGAGAACAAGGACGCCTACGACCTCGTCTACATGTTGGAGAACTACGGGGCCGGCGTGGATGACGTCGTGCGCCGTTTCGGCAGCCTGCCGGGTAACCCTCCGGCGAACCCCTACTTGCCAGCCCACACGGCGGGTGACAGCTCGGCGACCCGGTTGACGGGGTGGTCGTTGATGCGGCCGAGGACGTCGTGGAGGTAAGCCCAAGGGTCGACGCCGTGCAACCGACAGGAGCCGGTGAGCGAGAACAGCGTTGCTGCCGTGCGGGCCCCGCCCTCGGACCCGGCGAACAGCCAATTCTTGCGCCCGACGACCGGCCGCCGGAGCTGGAGCTCACTTTGATTGTTGTGGATCGGGATCTCGGGGTGCTCGACGCACACGGTGAGAAACGCCCACTGATTGAGCGCGTACTGGATGGCCTGCCCGAGTGGAGATCGCGGTCGGACGCCGTGGACGCGGGCGGTCAACCATCGTCGGACCTCGTCGACGGCGGCCCGGGTCTCGAGATCTCGGACCCGGCGACGTTCGTCGCGACTCGCGCCAGCGATTCGCCGCTCGATCTCGAAGAGCACGCCGATGCGGTCGAGCGCCTCGTCGGCGAGCTCGGGACTCGTGTCGTGAGCGTCGACGAAGTACCGGCGGGCGTGCGACCAGCAGCCCGCGCGCGTCAGGCCCTGGCGCCGCACCGCCTCGTTGAACTCGCTCCCGCCATCGGCGAGGAGGATGCCGTGAAAGCCGAGCAGGAACGCCGCCGGGCCGGTACCGTGCTTGCCGGAGGTGAAGTCGTAGACGACGTGGCGATCGCTCACGTAGGTCCAGAGCCGCCCGGCGACGGCCCGCCCGGCCTCGCCGTCGAGCACCGGAAGCCCGGTGTCGTCGGCCTGCAACACCGGCCCCGCGAGCTGCTCGGCCTTCATGGCCGCGACGATCCGGGCGAGGAGGCTCCCTACGTTGCGAACGACGTCGCAGAGGGTGGAGGTGGAGAGGTCCATCCCCTCGCGCTCCATCCTGGTGGACTGGCGGTTCAGGGGGATGTTGTCAGCGAACTTGTCGACGACGATGGCCGCGGCGAGCCCGTTGCCGACGATGGACCGGGGAAGCGCGAAGGTGGTGGGCTCGGGGGCCGTGTGCACGGTCCGGCACCGGTCGCAGGCGCAGCTCGGACGCTGGATGTTGACCGTGAAGAAGTGGCCCCGTCGCCAGTCCATCCGCGTCGCCGTGGACGTGCTGATGGTCCGGAGCGAGCCCCCGCAGTCCGGGCAGGCGTCCGGCGCGGGAGACACGACGACCTCGTCGGGCTCGGCGCTGGCGGCGCGGCGCCCGTGCGGAACCGGCGGTGCGGCGGCCGGCGGCGGTGCGACCGGCTCGGTCACCGGATCAGGTTCGGCCGGGGGGAAGAGGGACCCTTGCGGCTCGTCACCGTTGGCCCGGCGGCGCTCCGACTTCTGGCCGAACACCTGACGCTTGATCTTGGCGAGTTCCAGCGAGAGCTGCTCGAGCTTCTCCGTGAGGACACGATTGGCCGCGCGTAGGGCCTGGTTCTCAGCGAGGAGCGCGTCGGGATCCACACCCCTTCCCTAACCCCCTACGATCCGCAAAACAAGCGGATCAGGAGGGATTCCAGACAGGAATCCGCCGGGCCCGCGACAGGTCGATCCCCTCCAGCAGCGCCGCGAGTTGCGCTCCGGTGAGCCGCGCTCGATCCCCCCGAACCACAGGCACGACGAACCTGCCGCGTTCGAGTCGCTTGTACGTGAGCACGAACCCGCCGTGGTCCCAGTAGAGGCATTTCAACCCCGTGGCCGTCTTGTTCACGAACACGAAGAGGTGCCCGGTCATCGGGTCCTCGCCGAAGCGGGCCTGAATCTCGGCGCAGAGTCCGTCGATGGACTTGAGCAGGCTGACTGGCTGTACCGCGAAGTGGATTTGGACGTTCCCCGGGATCAGCACAGCGCCGCCACGAGCCGTCGGAGTTCGCCGGCGTCGAAGCCCGGAGGCACCACGACGCGATGCCCGCTCGACCCGACCTCGACCAGGAGGGACGGAGCGACGGTGTTCTCCACCACCTCCACGTCGACGAACTGGGTCGCGGTAGCCGTCGCCGTGGGCGACGGTAACCCGACCGACCAGTCTCGGAGGCTCGTGGCCGACACGCCGGCGAGCCTGCCGAACCTCGACGCGGACAACCCTGACGTCCGCCAGGCCATCACCAGCTCCCGCTTTTCCAACGCCGAACGCAACGTGTACTTCATGGGCAGACGTGTCACCCGCCGAGAGCTACGGGGGAAGCGGGGATGGCCGGGGGCTTACGGCGTCGATGGCCCACCGTGTCCTACGACACGAACCCGAGGTGGCCGGCTCGCCGCCCAGCGCCCACCGAGTCGCCCTCAACCCCGGTGGGCTCACTCGGACCCTGCCTACGCGCGGGGTACCGTCTCGCGCCGTTGAACCTCGTCTTGAGGGAACCGGTAGGGGACTCATTCGGGCGATGTGAGCCCGAAGGGTGGAGGGCGCCGCCTGCGCGATGCCCTCCGTCAGGTCAGGGAAGCAAGACGAGGTCCATGGCCAGGAAGCCGCCGATCCGAAGGGCATCCAGTGGCTCGCCGGTCGTGGCATCGGCGCGGAGGGCAGGACTGAACGTGGCGCCCGCCCCGAGCGCAAACGGTGTGCGGCCGAGTCCGAGCACTAGGTTCACCCCCGGGGCAAACACTTGGCGCAGGTCCACCTTGGTCGTCGTGGTGGCATCCTGCTGGTTCATTCGGATCGACGCCAGGGTGCCGAGATCGAGCACGGATCCGTAGAGGCCGAGGGAAACGTCCTTGCAGATTGGACCTCCCACCTCCG
>JAYVAS010000845.1:0-5523 GCA_043750895.1 Pseudomonadota bacterium | reverse complement strand
CGGTCCGGTTCCACAGGGAGGCCCGGACGCCCTGGTCGGCGAGATCACCGCGCTTCGATGTCGCGTTCGATGTCCCCGACGATGTCGATGTCCCCGACGATGTCGATGCCCCCGCGCGCTGACCATCACCGCTCTCGCCGCTTCCACGTCCCCTCGATCCCCAGGATCGGCAGGGTCGGCAGTCCGAAACCGTAGGCGTACACGTTGTAGACGTCCGCGAAGCCGGTGATCACCGGCTCGGCGACCCGGCGCCAGTAGACGTTCTGGACGTCCAGGTAGAACTCCATGTCGAAGCTGCGCCCCTCCACGCGTCGCGCGATCTTGAGGTCCAGGCTGTGGAAGGGCTCGAGGCGGCCCAGCTCGTTGCCCACGAGGGGGACGGCGGTCTGCCGCAGGACGTCGTACGCCTGGATGTCGTCGCTGGTGTCAGGGACGGGGAAGCCGCTCGAGTAACGCCACCGACCGGCGAGGGTCCAGTGCCGGCCGAGGTCGTAGGCGTCGACCAGGACCAGCGAAAAGGGCTGGTCGTAGAGGCTCGGCTCCCACGGGAGGCCGCGGCTCTCCCGCCGGAGGCTGCGGGCGTAGCTGGCGGTGACCCAACCGGTGAGGCGGTCCCAGGTGTACCGGGTGATGCTCTCGACCCCGAACGCGAGGCCGTCGCCCTGGCCCAGGGTGCCGTCGTCCTCGTAGCCGGTGAGGTTGTCGATGCGGCGTGCGTAGAGGTCGAGGTCGGCCTTGATGGGTCCGAGCTCGGCGCGCGCCCCGGCGCCGCCGCCGTAGCTGGTCTCGAGCGCGAGCGTGGTGCCCTCGGGCGGACCGATGAGCAGGTCGTAGGCGGGTGCCTGGTGGTAGATGCCGGCGTCCGCCACCAGCGTGAGCTTGCTGTTGACCGGGTGGGTCAGGGAGAAACGGGGCGAGACGGCGCCGCGGGACCGCTGGCCGGCGATCAGTAGGGTGTCGGCGCGCAGACCAAGCACGGCGCGCGTCTCCTGGCCCCAGCGGAGGTCCGCGTAGGGCTCGGGCGACCAGAACACCCCCCCGAGGGTGACGGTGTCGTAGCGGAAGGCGAAGTTGTCCACGGTCCAGTCGACCCCGGCGCTCCATCCCCACTGGTCGGCGCCCTCGTCCTGCAGCTCGGCGCGCAGCCCGGGCCCGGTGACCAGTCGATCCTGGGTG
The DNA here is from genome assembly GCA_043750895.1 of Pseudomonadota bacterium. GTDB lineage: Bacteria > Myxococcota_A > UBA796 > UBA796 > SXON01 > JAYVAS01. The sequence goes on along the minus strand of JAYVAS010000845.1, from coordinate 4,347 downwards.
GTGCCCACCGCCTCGATCACGATGTGGCGCAGCTCGTAGCCGTACATCGGCTTGATGAGCAGCGGCTTGTCGAACAGCCGCCCCGTCCAACTGCCCTGGATGCGCTGGGTGTTGATGGTGATGGTGAGCTGGTCGGCGTTGCCGGTCGAGGCGTCGATGGTGTCGATGTAGCCGAGGCCGAAGACGTTGGCGGAGCCGACGTCGACGCGGGCCTGCCAGTCCCAGAAGCGGGGAGCGATCTGGGCCTGTTCCTCGCTGAGGGTGGGGACGGCCCCCAGCACGGCGTCCAGGTACGACCGACGAAAGCCGGCGCTGACGCCGCCGTTCCGGAAGGGGACGGCGACGAAGCCCCCGGCGAGGATGATGTTCGCGCCCGCGCGCACCTCGAGGCGGTCGGGGCGTGGCGCGGTGATCAGGTCCACGACCCCGGCGGTGGCGCGGCCGTAGCGCGCCGACTGGCCGCCGGGGAAGAAGTCCACCCGGTCGACGAAGCCGGGGTGGACCACGCTGGTGAAGCCGCCCAGGTGGTAGATGAGGGGGACGCGGACGCCGTCGATGTACACGCCGGTGTCGCGGGGATCGCCGCCGCGCACAAGGAGCCAGCCGGCGTCCAGCGGGGTGCGGACCGCGCCGGGCAGGTTGGCGATGGCGCGGAGCGGGTCGCCCATGGTCCCGGGGGTGGTGCGGAGCTCTTCGGCGGTCAGCGAGCGGCGGACCACCTCCTCCCGGACCACGCGGTAGACGCCGACGACCGTGGCCGCGTCGGGCGCGCTGGCCCCCAGGACGAGGTGGATGGCCTCGTCGGGGTTCACCGTCAACAGGCGCTGCTGGACCACGAGGGTGCCCGCGTCGACCGAAAGGGGGAGCTCGGAGGGGGGCACCCCGCGGAACGCGAAGCTGCCGTCGTCCCGGGTCCTGTCGGTGCGGTCGCCGAGGCGCACCGTGGCGCCGGCCAGCGGCGCGCCGTCGGGGCCGTTGAGCACGCCGTCGACGTTGATGGGCGGTGGATCGTAGACGATGCGCACCGGAACTTCGACGGCGATGGCGGTGGCCCCGTCCCGCGCCGGATCGAAGGCGGTGGCGGTGACGAGGGCGGTCGCGAGGTCGCTGAACGGGGGGGAGCCGGTGACGAGGGAGACGGCGGTTACGACGCCGATCTCGTCGATGGTGACGAGGAGCTGCACCTCGGCCGACACGCTGTCCCGATCGAGCGGGAGGTCGGCCGGCCAGACCGCGGTGAGGGGGGTTCGCGGCGCGGGGGGGATGACGGGCGCCACGTCGACCGGGGCCTCCTGAGCGAAGGGGGCGGGGATCGCGAGCGACAGCAGGAGCGGCACGACGGTCTACCGTAGCATGGGGGGCTTCGACCGTTCGCGCTCGTGAACATGTTGCCGGACCTGCCGTTGTACGCGTCGACGTACCACTCGTTGGCGGCTCCCCGCTTCCCGCACCCAACTGGGGCCTCGCGTACGCCGCTGCCCCGCCTCTCTCCGGACGAGGCATCAGCCTCCGGAACCGTGCTACCCTCCGGCCGGAGGTGCAGGTGCTCGTCGGGTTGTTTGTCGGTTGTGCCGCGTTGCCAGAGAACTTCGAGGTCTCGTTTCGGGTGGGTGACTCGGCGGACGGCGCCCACGTCGTGGAGGCGGTCGTGGACTCGGATCGGGGTGATCCCACTCTCGGGGATGTCCCTCCCGATGATCGCGTCGGGCTCGGCGTGGATTGGGATTGGGGCGGGTTCACCCCCGGAGGGGACGTCCCGCCGGGCTACGAACGACCCGGCCTGACGGGTGGGTACGTCCTGTTGACCTGGGTGGATCCCCTGTTTGTCGACGACGAAGTCGTGACATTTCGACAAGGTGGCGGCGAGCGCGAGGTCACCGGGTGGGCGTTCGCGAGGCGTGAGCTCGTCCCGAATGAAGCGTTGACCGGCGACGTCGCAGGTCGGACGATCACCTTCGAGTCGGTGGGCGCGCCGCCGCTCGATCCGGTGAACACGGCGACGCTCTGGTGGCGCGACGGACGCTCCTTTGGGGTCCCGACCGAAGGCGGAGCCTACGTCGTGAACGGGTCGACCCTCGAAGTCAGCTTTCCACCAGAGCTTCCCTACGAGGATGCCCCGGTGGAGCTCGAACTTTCGGTTCCCTGGGGCTGGCCGGATGGTAACTTCGCAAACGGACCCGAGGAGCGGTGGACGGTGAGCTCGGACTGGTGGTTCCCAAGCTTCGACCTCCCGTGAGGGCTCGGTCTCCGGCCGTTGGCCAGGCGACGGCGTCCAGTTGGTGCCATCAAATGCCTCGCGTCCGGCTCAGTTTGGTCGCTCGAACCCGTACCGGCGCGGTGACGTCGACGTGCATCTTCTGCGGCACGCAGAGGCTGTCGCTCGTCGACGCCGTCCACCGGGTGGGTTCCTCGGCTGCCGGACCTGCTCCCACGGGAACTCGCCAGACCACGCCCTGACCCTGAACCTCGACCCCGATCGTCGTCCCTCTGGCGACCTCCCCGGCGACCTCGCCTTCGACCGTCAACGACTCGCTCCGGCCGCAGCTCGAGTTGGCGTCGACGTCATACCGCGCCGCGGTCACCCTCGGCGACGCCCCCACACGGGGGGCATCGGAATCACCGGTGCGGAAGGTCTGCTCGGGGAACCACGCGCGGACCACGTCCGTCGGCGGTGTTTCCTGCCGCGGCCAGTCGTCCTCCAGCAACGCGACGAGCTGATCGTCGCTGAGCAGGGTGCCATCGCCGTAGGTGTACAGGCGTTCGATCGTGTAGGTGGTATCCGGTGTGAGGCGGCGTAGGGGCCGGAGGGAGAGGAGGAAACCATCGGCCTCGCCGACCAGCAGGACGACGTCGCCGTCGGGCTCGCGCAGTCGGTAGTCCTGGGCCAACGCGGCGGCGGCGGTCCGGGGCCACGCGCGGTCCAGAATCACCCAGACCGCGGCGTCCAGCGGCCACCCTTCCGACCCGTCCTGCGGGACGACGTACCTGGACGCCGGAAAGTGCATGCACATGCAGGCCCGCGCCGACGGCGCCCAGGTCGCCACCATCGCCACCAGCACCCTGCCGATCCATCCCGGTTGCATGACCGTCAGCGTAACGTCGCCCTGCGGAGCGCCCGGTGCAGATCCCGCGCACCCCACGCGCACCCCATGCGCCCGCGCGGCACCTACGTTAGGTCGCCGGCGACTTTGGAGTTCCGATGATCCGCGCGCAGTCCGGTATGGTGGCAATCCTGGCGACGATGATGACCGCGGCCTGTGCCGCCGAGCCCGTCCCCGAGCCGAAGAAGGCGGAGGTCAAGCCGGTGGAGCAGCCGGTCGTCGCCCCTCCCACCGTCCAGGAGCCGCTGGTCGGCGGGCCGTTCCCCGGCCTGCTGCTCACCCAGGCGCAGTTCTACAAGAACCCCAACACCGGCAAGCCGGTGCCCGGCGCCGCGCTCCTCAACATCTGGCGCATGGACGAGACGGGCGCCTGGAAGGTCACCAAGCTGGAAGACCCCGAGTCCAACGTCTTCCACAAGGCCGCTGCCTTCGACGGCGGCATCCTCACCATCGGCGCCGAGAAGGCGCTGCTGAAGAAGTGGACCATGAAGGACGGGAAGTGGGAGTCCTCCACCCTCTGGGCCCCGACCGCCTGGGGCGGGAAGTTCAACCGGCTCCGCGACATGGAGGTCGGCGACGTGAACGGGGACGGCCAGGACGACATCGTGATGGCCACGCACGACGCGGGGATCATCGCGGTGGGCTCGTTCAAGGACGGCAAGCTGGAGGTGACCGAGCTGGACAAGAAGGCCGACACCTTCGTGCACGAGATTGAGATCGGGGACATCAACGGGGACGGCAAGAACGAGTTCTTCGCCACCCCGACCGACCGCAACCAGGCGTCGGGCAAGTCCCAGGCCGGCGCCATCGTGATGTACGCGTGGGACGGCACCACCTACGTGCGCTCGGTGGTCGAGGCCTTCGCCGACAGCCACGCCAAGGAGATCCTCGCGGTCAACCTGAACCCCAAGGCCAAGAAGCCGAAGGTGGACTTCTTCGCGTCGATCGAGGCCCACACCGAGATCAAGGACGGCAAGGCGGTCGAGGTGCAGCCGGTGGAGATCCGCCACTACGCCCAGGCCAAGGACGGCACCTTCACCCACGACGTGGCGCTGACCATCCCCGACGCGAAGCAGAACCGCTTCCTGTGCCCGGGGGACTTCAACGGCGACGGCAAGGTGGACATCATCGCCGCGGCCATGAAGACGGGCATCTACCTCATGCAGCAGGACAAGGCGGGCAAGTGGGCCTCGACCAACATCGAGGACAAGTCCTCGGGCTTCGAGCACACCTGCTACGGAGCCGA
>JAYVAS010000844.1:0-2648 GCA_043750895.1 Pseudomonadota bacterium | reverse complement strand
GCCATCTCGGCCTCCGCGCAGGCAACGGCGCTGGAGACGAGCATCGCACCCATCGTCGACGTCCTGACCGTGGATGCCAACGGCGACCTCCTTGTGTCGGGGGCGAACCTGTACATCCAGTCAGGTTCGGGGTCGTCGACGGGGAGCGTGAACGGAAAGGGCAACCTGATCCTGGGCTACAACGAGGGAGAGAGCTTCTACGACCGGTCAGGGTCCCACAATCTCATCATCGGGCCCGGGCACCGCTTCGGGAGCTACGCAAGCATCGTCTCGGGCTACTACCACGAGGTTCTCTCTCCGTACTCCCTCGCGGTGGGGGAGCAGCATCAGGTGACAGGTCAGGCAGCGGTCGCGCTGGGGGGCGAGTTTGGGACCGCGAGCGGAGACGATGCCGTCACGATCAGCGGTGACGGCGGCGAGGCATCCGGAGAAGGGAGCGTCGTGATCGGCGGCAACGGCGGCGACGCATCGGGAGCGCAATCGATCACCTTGGGTGGCTACAATTCCGAGGCCTCGGGGGAGCTGTCGCTCGCCGGGGGATACCGCGCGTCCGCTTCCGGTCAGCGGGCCCTCGCGATCGGCGGGGTCGACGCGACCGCCAGCGGGAAGTACGCGGTGGTGGTCGGCGGGGACGACAACGTGGCGTCCGAACAGGGCTCCGTCGCCGTCGGCGGCAAGAGCCTCACGGTGACAGGCTTCAACGCTGCCGCCGTTGGCGGGCTGGCCGGAGTAGTCGGTGGTGACTACGCCGCGCTCATCGGAGGATTCTACAATGAGATCGCGGATGAGTCCTCGTACTCCGCGATAGTCGGTGGAGAACGCGTGTCCATCACGACGGAATACTTCGGCGTCGCCTGTGGTGGCGAAGACAAGTCGGTCACGGGGGACCACGAGATCAACTGCGAGTGACGCAGGGGCGCGTGGTGCCACGCCCGGTCGTGGCCTCACCCGCCGCCGTGGTCCAAGTGGGCGTGCTTGTACCCGGCACGGTCAGAACGCAGCTCCTACCGGGCGGTGGGCAACCACCGCCCCCATGAGGCTCGCCGAGACCGGGTCCGTGGTACCCTGCCCTCCGCTCCTTCGTTCCCCCCGGAAGTCCCATGGTCCTCACTCTCCTCCTCCTCGGATGCCCGGTCGTCACCGATTCGGAGTTCGCGGCCCGGCTCGACGCGGACGGGGATGGGTACCGGTCGGACGCGTTCGCCGACGGGGACGACTGCGACGACGCCAGCGCGTCCGTCCACCCAGGCTTGGCGGAGACCTGGTACAACGGTGTCGATGACGATTGCGACGCCGCGACGAAGGACGACGACCAGGACGGGGACGGCTACGCCAGCGTGTCCATGGGCGGTTCGGACTGCGACGACACCGACCCGGAGGTGCATCCCGGCGCGGTGGAGCGCTGCGATCAGGTAGACGGAGACTGTGACGGGAGCATCGAAGGGGAGACCGACGCCGACGCCGACGGCTCCTGTGTGATGGACGGCGATTGTGACGACACCGACCCCGGGGCCCACCCCGGAGCGGTCGAGGAGTGCGACGCCGCAAATCGAGACGAAGACTGCGACGGCGCGTCCGACGACCTCGACACCGACCCCTTCGGCCGCACCACGATGTACGAGGACTTCGATGGCGACGGGTACGGGGTGGACACGGTCACCAGCTCCCGGTGCGACGTCACCCCCGGGTGGGCTGCCGACGCGGGTGACTGTGACGACGCCGACGCGAACGTCCACCCCGACACCCTCGAGCGCTGCAACGGCTACGACGATGACTGCAACGACCTCATCGACGCCGCCGACCCGGACGTCGACCCATCCGAAGGCCGGTGGTACCTGGACTACGACCGGGACGGGTTCGGGTGGGTGTTCGAGGCGCGGGCGTCCTGTGAGGCCCAGTCCGGGTACGTCCACGACTCCACCGACTGCGACGACCTGGACGGCGGCGTGCATCCCTCCGCGAACGAAGTCTGCAACGCCCACGACGACAACTGCGATGGTCTGTCGGACGACGAGGACCCTGACGTCGACCTGACCACAGGCACCCTTTGGTACGTAGACGCCGACGGCGATCGGTACGGGGATGCGAGCCTTCCCGACCTCGCCTGCGCGCCGGACGCCGGGTTCGTCGCCGCGAGCACGGACTGCGACGACGGAAACTCCGCGGTCAACCCTGGCGCCTCCGAGGTCTGCAACGGCGTCGAGGACAACTGCGATGGGGTCCTACTCGACGGGCTGGAGACTGACACCGACGGCGACGGCTACCGGACCTGCTCCGGTGATTGCGACGATGCCACGGCGACCACGTACACGGGCGCCACCGACGATTGGTATGATGGGGTGGACGCCAACTGCGACGCCGCAGACGACTACGACCAGGACGCCGACGGTCACGAGGCAGAGCCCTGGGGTAGCGACTGCGCCGATGAGGATCGGTCGATCAACCCGGGGATGGTCGACACCTGGTACGACGGGGTGGACACCAATTGTGACGGCGCCGACGACTACGACCAGGACGCCGACGGCGCGCGGCCGTTGGTATGGGGCGGAGACGACTGCGACGACGTGGACGCCGCCGCCTACACCGGGAACGCCGAGACCTGGTACGACGGGCGCGACGGGGACTGCTCGGGCGGGTCCGACTACGAC
>JAYVAS010000843.1:0-9767 GCA_043750895.1 Pseudomonadota bacterium | reverse complement strand
TGGTCGATCTGTCGCCGTCTCGCCTACGACCCGGACGACAGCTACCAGGCGATCTGGGAGAAGGTGCTCAAGGCCCTCGATCGGTTCGACCCCAACGGCGCCGCCAGCTTCTCCACCTGGCTCGCGTCGATCGCCCACCGGCACCTCGTCGACGAGCATCGTCGCCGGGTGGTACGCGGCATCCCGGTGTCTCCGGACGAGCTGGTCGCGCCCGTGGTCGAGGAGGACAACCGCTACCCGCGGCTGGAGGCGGCGATCAACCAGCTCCCCGAGGGGCTCAAGCGGGTGGTCATCCTGCACCACCTGCACGGGGTGCCCCTGGAGACGATCGCGCGCGACGAGGACGCACCGGTGGGCACCATCAAGTCACGTCTACACCGAGCGCGGGGCATGCTGGCCCAGGCGCTCGCCGAGGAGAGCTGATGTACGAGACCCTTTCGCGCTACCTCGCGGGGGAACTCGCAGAGGCGGAGGCGCAGACCGTGCGCAACCGCATCGAAGAGGACCCGAAGTGGCGTGCCGCCTGGGACGTCATGGCGGCGCTGCCCGACGACGTCGCCGGCTTGCCCATGCCCGCCCCTCCGCCCGCCCTCGACCAGGCGATCTTCGACCGGCTGGTGCCGGCGGGGCTCTCCGAGGTAGGCCCGACGGCCGAGGTCGAGCCGCCTCCGGTCGTCGTCCCGGGCTCCCGTTGGGCGCCCGGTGTCCTCCTCGGGGTGCCGACGCTGCTCGCGGCGGGCCTGCTCGGGGCGCTGTTGCTCCAGCCGTCGACGCCCGAGGTCGAGATGCGCCTGGGTACCCAGCGCGTCGCCGGCGAGGTACACCTGTTGGCCGGCGACGCGGTCATCGAGGTCGATGGCGTGGTCAATGTCACGGTCGAACCCGTCGACCTCACGGCGCGTGAATCCCTCGGTATGAACAGGTCTCATGTCATCGCGGCGGCCACCGGGTCCATCGTCACCCTCGCGGTGGTCGAAGGCACGGCGGTGGTCCGCGAGCGCGGTGGCGAGCCCGTGGTCGTCCGGGCCGGGGAGGAGCACCGGACCGGGGTCTCCGACGACAGGCCGACCCGGGCGCCGGTGGGCGCATCTCCGGACGCGGCGCAGGTCGTGGCGCTGGAGGAAGAGCTCGCCGACCTGCGGCTGCGCTACGCGATGGTCAAGGGGCAGCTCGACAGCCGCATCGGCCTCCCCCTGGAGTTCCCGTCGGACCTCCCTCCGGGCTACCGGCCCCAGGAGTTCGACGCCCGGGCCCGCGGCATCGCCGAGGATGTGCCGGGGACCGAGCTGGTCCGGACGGAGTGCGACGAGTACCCCTGCGTGGCCTACTACAAGTCCACCTCCGGGGACCAGACCTGGGGTGCTTCGCTCGAACAGGCGCTCTCCCGCGAGTACGGGGAGAAGGCCGGCATCTTCCAGTTGGGTCTGCGCATCGAGGACCAGGGCCAGGTCGCGGCCCTCGCTGCGGTGGCGGTGATCCCCACCGACGAAGCGGAGCTCGCCGAGACGGTCCGCGCCCGGCTGACGCCGCGCGTCGAGCCCACGATGAACGAGCTGGAGAGCGAAGAGCGAAGCAAACACGGCGCGCCCTGATCCGCCGGGGGCGAAGGCTACCGGCGCCGCGCCAGCGGGCACGATACTCGGGAGCATGCTTATCGTCGGGCTGATCCTCGGCTGCCCCGCGCCGGCACCGCCCGGTGCACCGGTCACCGAGCTCCCCGGGGCCGTCTGTCCGGAGGCGCCCGACACCTCCCGGCTCGGCACCCTTCCGCAGACCGTGGTGGTGGTGGTGGTCGACACCACGCGCCGCGACTTCCTCGGGGTGAACCACCCGTCGTGGGACACCACGCCGACCCTCGACGGACTGGCAGCGGAGGGCACCCGCTACGACCACGTGCAGTCCGTGCGCGGCCTCACCGCGGTCGCGCTCTCGTCGGTCCAGACCGGTGCCTATCCCCGCACCCACGGCGTGCGGAGCAACTCGGGCGACGTGGTCGGGCCCGACACGCCCACGCTGCAAGAGCGCCTCCAGGCGGCTGGCTTCCGCACCTACGGCTACTCGGCGAACATGTGTCAGTTGATGGACGTGGGGATGGACGAGACCACCTGCACGGCCTTGGGCAAGAAGGAGTCACGACCCCAGGAGGAGTCAGACGGCGAGCTGATCCCGGCCTTCTTCACCGCCCTGGACGCCCGGCCCTCGGACGAGCCCGCCTACCTCTGGCTCCACCTCGTCGAACCCCACGATCCCTTCGTGGCCAACCCCACCTACTTCGCCGAGTTCCACCCCCAGGCCTACGACGGCCCCCTCGATCCCCCCAGCGGCGAGGTGCTGCGGCAGGTGAGCGCCGGGGAGATTCCCTACACCGCCGAGGACGCCGCCTTCCTGGACGCGGTCTACGCGTCCCAGCTGCGGTCTGCGGACGCCCACATCGGGGAGCTGCTCGACGGCCTGCGCAGCCGGGGCCGCCTCGACGACGCCCTGGTGCTCTTCGTGATGGACCACGGCGAGGAGCTCGGGTCGCGCTCGACCTACTTCTACCATGGCTGCTCTCCCTACCAGAGCGTGCTCGACGTGAGCGCGATCGTGTGGGCGCCGGGCCGATTCCCGGGCGGGCAGTTGCTCTCGGAGCGGGTGAGCGCCACCGACCTGGCGCCCACCCTGCTCGAGGCGATCGGGCTCTCGAACGACGGCCCGGCGGAGGGGAGAAGCGTGTTGCCTGATACATTGAGATGTGTCGAGCCGCAACGAGACGTGTTCTTCGAGCGAGGCCAGGAGACAGCGGGCGTCATCTCCGGAAACTGGAAGTACATCCTCGATCCACGCGCTGGTTACGGCGACTGCAAGGACTACAGCGACGAGAACCCCTACCCGGGTGAACCGAGCGCGTTGTACGACCTGGACACGGATCCCCTCGAGCTCGACAACCTGCACTCCGAACGCGCGGAGGTCGCGGCCAACCTCCGGATGAAGGTGTGCGCGTGGGTGACGCAGTCCCCGTGGATCGCGGACGAGACCGTGCGCAACGCCCTCGTGGCCGAGTGCACGGTCGAGTGAGGCTCCGCTACTTCTTGGCGTTGCCCTGCATGGTGATGACGCCGCAGGCTTGACGGCCGCCGGCGTTCCCGGTGGGCTGGGAGAAGTCGTCCGCCTTCTCGTGGACGATCACGGCGAGGGCGTTCACCGACAGGGGCTGGCCGGGTGCGAGCGTGAAGCCGGTGGTGGTGAGCGATTTGGCGCCGATTCCCTCGGCCTTGACAGTGACGTTCCCGAAGTCCCCGGGGTGGTGCATGGCGGCGGCGTGGTCGCCGTGCTCCATCTGCATGGGGTTGAAGTGGGAGCCCGCCGAGGTGGCGTCGGGCGCGCTGCAGTCGCCCTTCTCGTGGATGTGCACCGCGTGGTCCCCGGGGGTGGCACCGGCGAGCTTGATCACGACCTTGACGGTGTCCTTCTTCTGCAAGAAGGTCACGGTGCCGGTCACGGTGCTGCCCGAACGGGGCTCGAGGGTGGCCACCGCGACGAGCTTCTTCACGGGCGGCGCGCCGTCGTGCTTGCTGGGGTCCGGGGTACCGACTTCGGAGGCGAGTGCGTGGGAGAGGAGGAGGGCGAACATGGTCTTTCCTGGGTGCGCGGCCGTAACCCGCGAGCCCGCCGCCGCTATCCCCCGAAGTGGACGCCCAATCCGCCGCCCATGAGAAACCGGGGCGCCCCGCCGTCCGTCTCCAGGCGGCCCTCCCACTCCGCGAAGTAGCGCGGGGTCACGTACCAGCGGAGCATCGCGCCGGTGCCCACCGTGGGGGTGAACACGTTGGGGAGGGGGTCGGCTTCGCGCTGGTAGCGCAGCCCCGCGGCGACGAACAACGACGGCCGCAGCTTGTCACCCTGCAGGAAATTCCAGCTCCCGCGGCCGCCGGCGCTCCAGGCACCGACGCCGGGCGCCGAGCTCGTCCACCCCACCCGCTCCAAAGACAGCGCGAACTGTTTCATGGGCACCCACTCCACCGTCACCCCCGCGACCGTGGGGGAGGGGCCGGCGTCGAAGTCCCACGCCGCCGAGGTGGCCAGGGTGGTGCCGACGTAGGGTCGGACCGTCTCGTTCTTCTGGGCGTTGTAGGAGGCGTCGGCGATGGAGGCGCCGTAGAGCATCGCCGCGGTCATGCGGAACGCGTCGGGACCGGTGATCGAGCCGTGGAAGTAGCGGCTGTCGTCTCGGGTCGCGACCAACGAGGTGCCGAGGAACGCGATCGAGGCGGCCATGTACGCCGCACCCTTGCCCCACTGGCCGTTGTAGAACTGACCTGCCCCGGGGATCAGCGCTGAGGCTCCGCCGGCGATGAGCGGGCTGTGGCGCAGATCGTCGGTGTTCCACGCCTCCTTGAGCCAGGAGCGGGGGTGCTCGGTCGCCTCCCGCGCGAGCTCGAGCGCGTCGCGGGCGATGGTCTCCCCGCCCTTGAGCTGGCCCACCTCGGCGTTGGCGGCGCCCCAGCGGGTGGCGGTGAGTCGGGCGCCGTCGTTGAGGCCGATGAGCGCTTCGCGGATGGTGCGCTGGTCGGGCCCCCGCAGCCGCAGCAGGTAGTTGCCGGGCGGGAGCGCGAGGGTAGACACCACGCCGGCGGACTTGGCGACCTCGGCCACCGGGGTGCGGTCAGGCATCCGGAGCACGCTGATCTGACCCGCGAGCTCCGCCGGGAACGTGACCTGGGACCGACCTTCGCTGACCGCGGTGAGCCGCAGGTCGCCCTGACCCTTGAGCCGGTAGTCGAAGTTCGGGTGCTGCGGGCCCGCCGACGTCCCCCCGGTGCGATCGACCACGCGGTCGAAGGCGTAGCGGTAGGCCTCGTCCAGGCTCACGTCGCCGTCGCCTGAGTCGGCGGCGCCTCGCAGGCCCGAGAGCAGGTAGTGGGTGAAGAAGCTGCCGCGGAGCTGGTCGGACTCCTGCGCCTCCTCGTCGGCGGAGGTGGCGGTCATCCACGCTTCGCCTTCGGCGGCGAGCTGGTCCTCCACCAGGAACGGGGCGGTGACCTGGGCGCCTTTGAGCCGGGTGATGGTCCCCGACCGGCAGGCGTCGAGGATGCCGAGCTTCATCTCGCTGGGCATGGCGCGGATGTCGGCCTTCAGGCTCTCGAAGGTGTAGATCTGGTCTTCGAGCCGAAGCCCGCGCGCGTCGGCGTGACCGGAGTAGTAGAAGATGAACATGTCGTCGTCGAAGCCTGACGCCATGTTCGTGTGGCTGCGGATCGCCGCGCGGAGGGCGTCCGGCGTCGGCGCGTAGAGCACGGTGATGTACGGGGCGTCGAAGCCGCCGAGGTCCATCAACACCTCGGACACCCGCTCGGCGTCGAGCTCGGCGTAGCGGAGCGGCTCCAACGCGCCGCCCCCATCGTTGGCTCCGATGATGATGGCGTGCCGGAGCACCGCGGCGCTGGCCAGTCCCGCCAGGATGAGCATGACGGGTCGCTACTCCCTTTGGAGGATCACCGACGCGACCTCGGCGTCGCGGGTGGAGACCGGCCCCTTGCGGACCAGGCTGGTGATCCAGCCCGGGTCGGGTCGGGAGTCGGTCAGGACGGCGAAGAAGGCCTGCTCACCGACGGTGTCGTCGAGGGTGAGGGCGAAGGGTGCGGTGGCGAGGCCCGGCCCGTCGGCGGCGAGGGTGCCGTAGACCTCGACCGAGCCGGTGGCGTCGCGACCGGCCAGGGTCACGAAGCGGTGGCTCCCCGGATTGAACTTGAGCTGGATGCGGGTGCCCGCCCGAACGTGCTCGCCGGTGTACACCGGTCGCGCGGTGGAGCCGGTCTGCACCCACGCTTCGAGTCCCGCGGTGGGGCCCTTGGGACGGGTGGTCTCGGCGGTCGATCCCGCGTCGGCCGGCGCGACGTTCACCGCGAGCACCGTGGCGGCGAGCACCGGCACCAGCGCGGCCGCCCACCACCAGCTTCGGAGGCGGTCCATCCACGTCGGCGCGGGGAGGATCGCGATCGGGATCGGCTCCCGCTGGAAGGCCAACCGCAGCTCCCGCTGGTGACCGAGGCGATTGGCGCACGCCTCGCAGGTGGCGAGGTGGGCGTGAACCGTGTCGGCGACCGCAGGCGTGAGCTCGCCGAGCCGGAACTGGTGGAGGCGTAGCGTGGAGACGTGGTTCATTCGGTTGCCTCGGCGAGCCAGGCGGGGGTGTGGTCCTTCAGACCCTGGCGAAAGGTGGCGATGCGCTTGCGGACGGCGGCCCCGGAGATGCCCAGGAGCTCCCCCGCCTCGTCGTGGGTCATGCCGTCGACGAGGTGGTAGACGACGCACTCCCGCGTACGGTCGTCCTCGTCGGCCAGGAGGCGGTCGATCAGCTGACGCACCGCCAACTGGTCGAGCACGCTGTCCGTCGAGGCCATGGGCGGGAAGTCCTCGACCGGATCCTCGGGGTGCCGGCGTTTGCTCCGGATGCGGTTGAGGCAGGTGGTGGTGGTGATGCGGAAGAGCCAGGTGGACGGGGAGGCGTCGCCGCGGAAGCTGTCCCGGTAGCGGTGCGCCTTGAGGTAGACCTCCTGCACCGCGTCCTGCGCGTCGGCCTCGTTTCGCAGCAGCGTGCGACAGCGGCCCAGGACGAGATCGCCGTACCGGCGGTAGAGTTCGGTGACGTCCAGGGCGCGGTCCTGGGCAGGGGACGCCACGCGTACCGGTGCGCTGCCGGTGGGCGCGGGGCCCGCCAGCAGCGCTCCCGGACCCCGATCAGGGGCAGTCACCGGTGTCGCCGGTGTTCGGGTCGTCCTGGGTGACGAGAATGGTGAACACCTGGGGCACGTACTCGTTGCCACCGTCTGCCGTGTAGAGGAGCATCGACACGGTGGCGGGCTGCGCCTCGGGACGGATGGACAGGGTGAGGAGGAGCTCCTCGGCGCTGGCCTCGGTGGCGAGGACGTCGATGGGGGCGTCCAGGAAGGCGGCGCCGGTGACCTGGGTGAGGTCGAAGTCACCGGTCTGGGTGAGGTGGGCGATGATGGTGTCCCCGGCGTAGCCCTCCGGCGGGTCCATCGAGAACTTGTACCCGACGGGTGCGGTCCCGGAGTCGTCGACGTCGACGGCGGTGTCCCCGTCCTCGCCGTCGAGGCCCTCGTCGTTGGGTCCGACCTGCTCGTCGTCGCAGCCGAAGCACTTGCCCTCGTGGTCGTAGACGATGCACCCGCCGAGGGTGGGAATCAGGAGGAGTGTGAGCCAACGAGACATGTTTTTTTGCTCCGGTTGATGAGTTCGAATCGTTTCATTGGACACCTGACTGGTCGCAGAGCGCTACCGAACGTGTCGTTTTCTTCTTACGCCTGACAGCCCGTTACATTTGACCGCGCGGAGAACTGCGGATGCCCGAGGCCGAGAAGGCTTACAAGAATCTATCCTTCCTCACCAGCCCGGGAGCGCGTCACATCCGCATCCTTTGCGAGTACGAGGAACCCCGGCTCCGCTTCCAGCAGCACGGCGTCAAGGATACCATCGTCATGTTCGGCAGCGCGCGGGTGCGCCCGCCCGAGGTGGCCGCGGCCGACCTCGCCGCCGCCCAGCGGGAGCTGGAGGGTGTGAAGGAGGACTCGCTGCACCGGGTGCACCTCGAGCGAACGGCGGTCCAGGCCCAGCGCGCGATGAAGATCTCCCGCTACTACGACGACGCGCGCGCCCTCGCGACGCGGCTCACCGAGTGGGGCATGGCGAACCCCAAGCGGCGCCACTTCATCTGCTCGGGGGCGGGTCCGGGGATCATGGAGGCGGCCAACCGCGGCGCCGCCGACGTGAAGGGCGGGAAGAGCGTCGGCCTCGGAATCTCGCTCCCCTTCGAGGAGGACAACAACGTCTACGTCACCCCGGAGCTCGGCTTCGAGTTCCACTACTTCTTCATGCGGAAGTACTGGTTCACCTACCTGGCCAAGGCGATGGTGGTGTTCCCGGGCGGCTTCGGTACGATGGACGAGATGTTCGAGATCCTCACCCTCCGTCAGACGGGCCGGGTCAAGAAGCGGCTGCCGATGGTGCTGTTCGGGCTCGACTACTGGAACCAGGTGTTGAACCTGGACGCGATGGTCGAGTGGGGGGTCATCAGCGAGAAGGACCTGGGCCTGCTCCATCACACCGACTCGGTGGACGACGCGTTCGCGTTCCTCGTCCGCGAGCTCGAAGCCGACGTGGAGGCACGATGACCCCGTGGGGAATCCGCGCGAAGCTCAAGAGCGCACTGGGCCGCCCGACCGGCGCCCCGGTCATCGAGCAGGTGGCGCTGTGTTTCGTGCTGCCCGACGGCACCGAGCATCCCACCCGGTGTGAGGCCAAGTACACCCTGGTGATGGCGTCCCAGACCCTCGACACCCCGATCGCGACCGGGTGCCCCGACGGTCACTGCGGTGGCTGTGTGGTCGACGTCATCGAGGGCGCCGGTCTGCTGGCGCCGTCCCCCGCGGAACAGCGCGTGCTGACCGAGAAGAAGATCCCCGCCGACCAGCGCCTTGCCTGCCACGCGAAGGTGGGCGGCGACGGCGTGAAGGTGCGGATTCGCGAGGTCTGGACCATCGAGTCCACGCGCGGGGTGTAGCCCCCGCCGGCCCGCTAGCGGTTCTGCTTGACCTCGGCCTTGCCCTTGGCCGACACCGTGATCGCCGGACCGGCGACGCCGAGATCCCCCTGGATCAGCGTGTCGGTGTTGGTGCCCATGATGGTCTGGTTCACCGCGACCTCAGCCCCCTTCACGGTGAGCTTGCCGCCCTGGGCGGGCGCGAACTCGACGGTGGCGTTGCCGCCCGGAGCAGACACCGTGGTGGTGCTCTTGAACACGGCGTCGTCGAGCTGCACCACCTTGACGTCGCCACCGGTGGCGGTGACCGTCGCCGCGGTGAAGTGCCCGGAAGCGTACGCGCCCCCGGCGCCGGCGGTGATCTTCACGATGCCGTCGCAGTCAGTGACCTGCACCCAGCCGGGACCGGTCTCGGACACGGTGACCGCGCTCGCGCCCTTGGGCACGTTCACGGTGAGCGTGACGTCGGCCTGCCGCACCCCAGAGGGCTTGGACGGGATCCGCGTCTTGGCGCCGCCGCTCGTCGAGTCCCCCCAGACGGCGAGGCCGATGCCGTTGCCCATGGTCTGCATCGGGCCTTCCGAGCTCCCGAACACCGTGTACTGGAGCCGCGCGGACAGCTTGTCGGTGTCCATGCAGCGAACCGTGAGGTTCCCGCTCGCGTGGGTGATTGTTACCGGCTTTCCGCGCACGTAGTTCGCGGCGGTGGCCGAGTTGCCCCCCTCGTAGGTGATCTCTCCGACGATGGAATCACCATCGTCGGCCAACGCGAAGTGGGCCAGAGCGAGCAGCAGCATGGGTCCTTCCTGGGGGTGGTCCGGCCCTGCTAACCCAAATCCTCGCCGCCTTGTTCCGCAGCGCCGGCAGACTGGGGAGCATCCCCGCCGTCGCCGGGGGTGGCCTCGCCGGGCGCGCCTTCCACGCCTTCGCGCTTGGCACCACGCCGACGCCGACGCCGACGCTTCTTGGGCGCACCCGCCTCGCCTTCGGTGGTGGCGCCTTCGGGCCCTTCGGGGCCGTCGTCTTCGTCCTCGGCGGGATCACCGACGGGGGCGGGGGTGGGCACGACCTCGTCGCCCGCGGCGACGGGGGCAGTCGGGGGGGGGCGGCGTTCGGGACGGCGCTCGCGGGGCGGGCGGTCGCCGTCGCGGGCTTCGCGGGGCGGACGGTCGCCGTCGCGGGCTTCGCGGGGCGGACGGTCGCCGTCGCGGGCTTCGCGGGGCGG
>JAYVAS010000842.1:0-2777 GCA_043750895.1 Pseudomonadota bacterium | reverse complement strand
GGGCCGTGCTCTCGGGTGGAGGCGTCGAACTGCTCGGGCGCCATGTACGCGGGGGTGCCGGCGCCGCCACCCTGCCGGTGTGCCTCCCGCCCGGCGGCGTGGGCGAGCCCGAAGTCGGAGATCCGCGGACCGGGACGGAGCCCGCCCAGTAGGACGTTGCCGGGCTTCAAGTCGCGGTGGATGACGCCGCGCGCGTGGGCGTGCGCGAGGGCGTCGAGCAGGGCGAGCAGCACGAGGCGCAGGGAGCCCCACTCCACGGCGCCGCAGGCGGCATGGAGGGTTCCGCCGGTGGCGCGCTCCATGGCCAGGTAGGGGCTTCCCATCGGCAGCCTTCCTTCCGACGCCGCCTCGGTGGCCGCCGAGATGAGGCCGTGGTCGTAGACCACCACGATACCGGGGTGGTCGAGGCCGGCGACAGCCCGTACCTCGTTCCGGAACGCACGATGGAAGGCGGGCTTCTTCGCAGCCTCGGAGGTGAGCACCTTGATCGCGACCGGTACCTGCTGTTCCCGGTGGACCCCGGCCCAGACCTCCCCCATCCCTCCCCGGCCGACAGGCGCGGCGAGGTCGAACGGCCCGACGGAGATCACGCCCATGCTCCGAACGTATCGTGCGTTCCCGGCGCCGGCTCGACCCTACGTTCCCTGATCGAGGAACAGCCACACCGCCCCGCCACCAGGTACGTTCAGGTCGGATTGCGGGTTCGCGGTGAGCAGGTCGACGTGCCCGTCGCCGTCGGGGTCCCCGGCGGCCGCGAGCGTTCCGCCGAACCCGGCGGTCCCGGAGATGCCGTCGATCGCGAGGAGATGGTCGTCGACGGTGGTGGTCCCGCCGCGCGCGCCCGACACCAGGTAGACCCGTCCCACGTCCCGCCCGTCGGGCCACCGCGCGGCCGTCACCGCGAGGTCTGGCCGGCCGTCGCCGTCTACGTCCCCCACCGCGGCGAGACTGGCGCCGGCGTCTTCGAAGCTGGCGGCGCCGGTCACGGTCGCGTCGGCCTCGGCAGTGCTGGTCGCCCCGAAGGGGTCCAGGAAAAGGAACACCGCGCCCGCCTCGAACTCCGCGCCGTCGGTGGTCGGGGCGCCGAAGGCCAGATCGGCGCGCCCGTCCCCGTCCAGATCCCCGGCCGCCACGACCGTGGCGCCGGCGAGCCCTTCCGGATCGTCGCCGCGGACCGTGGTGTCGGCGTCGTCCACCGACACCGCGCCCTGGAGCGGGCCGGCGATCAGGTAGACGGCACCTGCGTCAGCGTCCGCCGTCGCGTCGCCGATGGCGAGGTCCCCCACCCCGTCCCCGTCGACGTCGCCCAGTCCGGCGAGCGCGCGTCCGAGCTGTTGGTCGTCGCGGGCCCCCTCGACGCGGCCAGTGGCGTCGTCGACCGAGGCGTCGGCCCAGACCTCGGTGTTCACCGCGTAGACGATGCCGCGGTCGGTGCCGCCTACGTCGGCGGCGGGGGCAGCGACCAGCAGATCCGCGGCGCCATCCCCGGTGACGTCCTGGCCGTCGACCAGCGTGGTGCCGAGCCCCCCGAAGGCCTCGGTGCCGTGGAAGAGGCCGTCCGCGTCGTCGTAGTCGACATCGCCGGCGAGGGGTCCGAGGAAGATCCCGACCGCCCCGCCCACCGCGGCGCGCCAGGGGGCGCCGGTCGCGGTCACCGCGAGGTCGTCGAAGCCGTCGCCGTTCAGGTCGCCGACCCCCAACACCGCCGCGCCCACGGCGTAGCCGGTGCCATCGCCACGGATCCGCGCCGTCGCCGAGCCGGCGTTCAGCTCGCCACGGGCGCCGCCCCCGATCAGGTAGGCGGCCCCGGAACGTGGGGCGTCGAGGGAGCCGGCGGGGGCCCCGGCCACCCAGTCCTCCACGCCGTCCCCGTCGATGTCTCCCACGCCCGCCAGGCTCGTGCCGAGGCGCTCCTCGGACAACCCGCCCGGGAAGACCGCGTCGGCGTCGGCCGGCGCCCGCTCGCCGGCGAGGTCGCAGGCGCTGGGCGTGCCGTCGCAGTCCTGGTCGACCCCGTCGGCGCAGATCTCGAGGGCGCCGGGGTTGGTGGCCTCGGCGTCGTCGTCGCAGTCCTCGCCGTTTGTCGCATACCCGGGGACGTCGCAGCCATCGACGGGTTGGCTCGGGTCCCCGTAGCCGTCGAGATCGGCGTCCACCCAGACGGGGGAGGTGACCGCTTCGTCGGTGACCCCGTCGCAGTCGTCGTCGAGGAGATTGCAGGCCTCGGCGGCGCCGGGGAAGCGCGTCGCGTCGGCGTCATCGCAGTCGCCCGTCACCGGGCGGGTCCCGGGCGGAGCGTCGCAGCTGACTGAGCTGAGGTCACCGCCCCAGCCATCGGCGTCGACGTCGGCGTACCAGGTCAGGGGCGCGGTGGCGTCCGGATCGGCACCGTTGACCTGCCCGTCGCAGTCCTCGTCCACGAGCCCGACGTCGCACACTTCGGCGGCGCCGGGGTGGACGCCGGGATCCCCGTCGTCGCAGTCATCCCCGTCGGTGGTCCAGCCCGCGCCGGGGCAGGTGCTCTCGGTGGTGGCGGCACCGTAGCCGTCGCCGTCGGTGTCGGGGTGCAGCACGGCCCGGTCGGCCACGTCGGGATCGTCGGCGTCGTACAGCCCGTCGCAATCCTCGTCGCTCTGGCCCTCGTCGCAGCGCTCCACCCCGCCCGGTCGGACGTCGGCGCGCGTATCGTCGCAGTCGAACGCGTCGGGGGCGCCGTCGCCGTCCTGGTCCTTCTCGCCCGGCACCGGGGCGCATGCGCCGAGCGCGAGGAGGAGGAG
>JAYVAS010000841.1:0-3329 GCA_043750895.1 Pseudomonadota bacterium | reverse complement strand
GAGGGAGCATGTCCGCCGACATGTGACCGACGAGGGACGCCGGGATCGGGGATGCAGCGGCGGCCGAATGCAACGTTTATTGACGGACAGGCCCTAAGCAGGAACCCCGGCCCCGGGTCGGTCCGGTCGTCTCTATTCAATGTACCCCAACGCCTTCAGCCGCTCCCGCTCGTCGGGGGCGAGCTCCCGACCGAGCTGGACCGGGGCCGCGGCGGGGCCACCGGCCGTCTCGGACTCCAACCAGGCGCGGAACCGCTTGGCGACGTCCGCGGCTTCGGCCGCACGAGTGGCGACGAGGTTGGTCCGCTCTTCGGGGTCCTTGGCGAGCTCGTAGACCTCCACCGGCACGCCCTGGTGGTCCACGATGACCTTGAGGGGGCCGTCGCCCAGGATCGCGATCTGCTCCTTCTCCGCCTTGCCGACGCCCGCGAATGAGAAGGTATGCGTCGGGCCGCCGCTGCCGTCCAACAACGGCCGCATCGATGTTCCGTTCACCCGGCCGGTGAGCGGAACGCCCGCATAGTCGAGCAGGGTGGGCACGATGTCGAGGTGGGTGGTGCGGGCGTCGATGCGGGTACCCGGTTTGACGCGGCCCGGCGCCCACACGATCATCGGTACTCGCAGATCGTGCTCGTAAAGATTACCGTGGCAGAACCAACGGTCGTGGTCGGTCATGGACTCGCCGTGATCGGCGGTCACCACCACCATGCTCTCGTTGGCGATCCCCGCGCTCTTCAGGCTGTCGATGAACGCCCCGATCTGCTCGTCGATGCCAGAGATTTCGGCGTCGTACCCGGCCACGTAGTGGCGACGTTCCAACTCCCCCTCATCGTAGACGTACGCGGGGACGAACATCCCGGTGGCCGCGCCCTTGCCCGGCGTCAGCTTCTGGTCGTCGGCGTTGTAGAGGGCGTCCCCCTCGAAGCGGGCGCGCCGCTCGTCGCTGGGGTGGTAGGGCCCGTGGGGGTCGAAGAGGTGCACCCAGGTGAAGGTGTTGTCGGGCGCGTGTTCCTTGAACCAGGGTTGGAAGGCGTTCCACACCTCCTCGCCCGGGGTGTCGTTCTTGTAGTTGTAGAAGTAGTGAAAGCCCTGGTTGAAGCCGTAGTGCTGGGAGAGCACGTACTGGGCGAGGAACGCCGCGGTCACGTAGCCACCCTCGGCGAAGCGCTCGGAGACGGTGGTGGCGGTGGAGGGGAGGAAGTCCACGTTGTCGCGCACACCCAGTGATGCGGGGAACTGGGAGGTGACCAGCGACGAAAGGCTGGGCCGGGTGTAGGGGGCCTGGACGTAGTGGCGGTCCAGGTAGGCGCCCTCCTCCGCGATCCGTGCCAGGTTGGGCGTGGTGGCCCGCGCGTAGCCCCGCATCGTGGTGTGGTCGGAGCGGAACGTCTCCACGGTGAGCAGGAAGATGTGCTTGAGCGGGAAGGTACGGGTGCGACTCTGCGCGGTGAGGCGCTTCACGATGGGCACCGCGAAGGAGAAGGTCCCGCCCGGCTTCTTGGCGTCCTCCATGAAATGCCAGCGCACCCGCATCATGTCGGTGCCCGCCGGTGCGGTGGCACGAATCTCGATGGCTTGGGCGCCGGGGAACTCGTTCTCAACCCGGTGGAGCCCCCAGTCGAGGAACTCCTGGCCGCGAAAGAACGCGATCCCGAAGGCGCCTGGGTGGAGGGGGGTGCCCTCGCCGGTGTCCAGCGAAGCGGTGAGGACGAAGGTCTCCCCCTCTTTGGCTGGAACGTGGCGAGAGAGCAGGTTCGCGGCCGTTCCCTGGTCGTAACGGACCGTCACCCACTCTTGTCCGTCCCGGGGCGGGCTCTTCTCGAACGAGAGCTTCCCCGACTTCAGGTTGTACCGCCAGCCGTCCGGGATGCCGTTGTTGGCGTCGGTGTCGCCGAAGCCAGTGAGGCCGCCGCCGTCCTCGGTGAGGGAGAGGTTGAGGATCGACAGGTCCTCCTCGACGACGGTGAGCGCCGACGCGCCGGGGGTGCCAGCGACAGGAGGGGGCGGCGACACGGGGGCGACGGCGCCGGTCTTCTCCTTGGGGGCGGGCGGGGGTGCCGGACGCATCAGCATCCAGGTGACGCCCGCGCCGACGAAGATGCCGAGGGCGACCAGGAGCAGATCACGGCCCCCGAACGCGGGGGGCGTGGGCGGAGGGGGTGGCGCCGGACGCGCGCCCGGCGGGAGCTTCCGGGCGACGGTGGACGGGCGGGCCAGGGGAGGGGGTGAGCGCTCGTTGCTGCCGTCGGCGGGCACGAGCCCGAGCGGGTCTGCGGCGGCGGTGGCCAACGCGGGGGTGGGCGGCGGGGGGGCCGCGGCGGCGGGGGGGACGGGGCTGGCTTCCGTCGGATCGGCGTCGGTGGAATCGGCGTCTTCGAGGGGCGGTGGCGCGGCGGGGCCGTCCGCCGGGGCGGTGGGGATCGGGGCGAACTCGGTGTCGGTGGCGGTGGGACCGATCTCCTCCGGCACGGAGACCGGCGGGGCATCCTCCGCCGGGTGTTCAGTGGGAGCGTCCGCAGACGGCGGGTCGACCTGGGCCGGGTCGGCGGGGAGCTGCACCACTTCGAGCGGCCGGGTGTTGGCCGGCGCGTTCGCGGGAGGCGTGTGCGGCGCCGCGGCCGGGCCGGCGATGGTGCCGTCGTTGAGGACGGTGACGATCCCGCCGGTGGGCATCCCGTACGCGCTCGCGAGGGCGCCGGCGTCCCGGGCGCACGGGTGCGGCCGTCCGATCTTCTTCAGCCAGGCGCGTTGGGCGGGGACCGCGTCGGGACCGAGCACGAGCACCACGCCGTCCGGTGGGGCGCGGTCCAGGATGGCCTGGCTGGCCTCCGTGAAGGCCCCCGTGTGGAAGACGAGCACGAACGACTGCCCACGGAGGAGGTCGGTACTCCAGGTGCGGCCATCGGACGCGATGAGCTCAAAGCGAGGGGCGTTTCCCATGGCTCCGCTACTATCCGGCCGGAACGCGGAAGCGGTCTGGATAGATGGCGGGATGCGGCGGCTTGTCAGTCCGGTCCTGTGCGCGTGCGCGCTCTTTCTGTGGCCGGTCGACTGGTCCCTGTGGACGGACGAGTTCTTCAGCGCCGGGCAGGCGGGCCGGCCGGTGTCGGATCTGGTGGCGGTCGCCGCCCACGATCGCCACCCGCCGCTCTACTTCATCGTGGTGGCCGCCGCCGGGGGGATCGCCAACACCGACTGGATGGTCCGGCTGCCATCGGGGATCGCGGCGGTGCTCGCGGTCGTGGCCACGGCCTTCGCCGCGCGGCGCCTGGTCGGGGACCGCGCGTTCGTCCCCGCGGCATGGTGGCTGGCCACGTCGCCCCTCGTGT
>JAYVAS010000840.1:0-3605 GCA_043750895.1 Pseudomonadota bacterium | reverse complement strand
CGTGGGGAGGAAGAGATCTCCGGTGACGGCCATGGTGAGTGGCCCGCGGTCGTAGGCGCCGATCTTCACGCCCCCGCTGAAGTTGCCGACGCCGACACCGTCGGCGCTCAGCGTGTCGATCTCCCCGCCCCACTGACCCGCGATCGGGAGCGCCGCCCTGAGCGCGACCCGGCGCGACGGCTGCCAGGAGAAGCCGAGCAGGAGCGTGCTGCGATTGGAGACGACCGCCCCGATCTCCTCGGAGAACTTGTAGAGCAGGAGGGGGTCCCGGACGTACTGCAGGCTCGCGCCGACGCGGAGGCTCCCGGCTGGACCGAGGGTCGGGGCGTCGGTGCCGGGGATGGCGTCGGGGGAGAAGGTGGGACGGACCAGCTCGATGTCGGCCTGAGTCGCGGCCGCGGCGACTCCCGCGAGGAACAGCAGCATCAGGGGCTCTCCGCGGGCTCGGACACCGCGTCGGAGGGCGTCTCCGGGATTGTCACGCTCGGGATCCCGAGCTGTCCGCGAAGCGTGGTGTTGTACGCGGCGATCAGGCGGTCCGCCTCCGCGGGCGTGTAGTTCAGGGCGACGTGTCGGGCCCGGGCCTGCTCGGCGCGCACGCGCATCGGTCCGATCGCCAGCGGGATCGCCCCGACCCCGGCCAGCATGAGTCCGCGCCAGAGGTGGTCCTCCTCAGCGGTGCTCCCGGTCCCGGCGCTGGCCAGTTGGGTGAGCGCCACGACCTCGAGCGCGCCGCCGATCACGTAGAGCCAACCACGGTCGTTCCGGGCCGTCGAGAGACGGCGCCGGAGGGCGATGGTGCCGTCGGCGTGGCCGGTGAGCGCCGCGAACTCGGCGGTGGTGAGCGACCGGCCGCTGCCGGTCTGGATGTCCCAGGGGGTGTCCGTCCACGGATCGGGGGGGGTGGTCAGGCTGGAGCGCCGGAGCTGTTGGGCCTCCCAGGTCGCGAGCGCCTCGGGGGAGGGGCCGGGCGGGGGCAGGACCACCCGGACGGGCGGCGGCTCGGGGGGAAGGTCGGGCACGGCCACCGGCGTCCCGGGGGCGGTCGGCTCGGCGGCGGGCGACGGCACAGCCTCCTGCGCCGTGGCGTCCGACGCGGCGGAGGCCGCGGAAGGCGGGGCGATCGCGGCAAAGGCAAGGACCAAGCCCCATCGAAGCTTAGACAAACGTACCGCCGGGCAGGGTGTGGTCGCCGGGAGGGCGGATTCGGCGTAGCATCCGGGCGTGCAGTCCATCGGCGTCGTCCTCTGCGTCCACAATACCCAGCCACCCGTTCCGCTCGACGCGCTCCGTGCTTCGGTCGAACGGACGTGGAAGGCGTTCATCCGTCTGCTGGAAGCCTACCCGGCCATGCGGGTCTCCGTCCACTTCTCGGGCATCGTCCTCGATACGATGGAGACCTACCAGCCGGCCCTCCTGGACCAGGTGCTGCGCCTGGTGGCCGACGGTCGGATCGAGGTCGTCGGTGGGCTGTGGGGCGGGGGGGTGTTCGCGGCGCTGCCCGAGCGGGACGTGGTGGGCCAGACCCAGGCCATGACCCGGTGGTGGCGGGGCCACGAGGATGTGCGGCTGCGCGGCGCCTGGCTGCCCTACCTGGGCTGGGATCCCTCCGCGGCGCGTGTGCTCGGCCGCCTCGGCTTCCAGTACACCGTTCTCGAAGCCTCGCAGTTCACGCCACCCGTGGCGTCCGAGGGGTACTACCTCACCGAACGCGAGGGGCAGGCGCTGGCCTTGTTCGTCGCCGATCCGCGCTTGTCCCTGATGGCCGGGGAGGAGCCCGCGGAGCGGGTGGTGGCGGCGATCGCGGCGGCGGCCGAGCGGGGCGTGCGCTGTGTCACCCTGGTGTTGTCCGGAGAGCAGCTCGGGCAGCTCGACCCGTACCGCGCCGAGCTCGCCTTCGGCCCGTCGGGTTGGCTCCCGGCGCTGATGGAGGCCCTCACCGCCAACCACCACTGGCTCAAGCTGGTGAGCTTCGGCAACGTCCTCGACCGGATGCGGCCGACCGACCGGGCCTGGCCCCCGGCCAGCATCTCCCTGCCGGTCGCCGTGGCCGCGTTGGGGGCCCGAGGGGCCGCCTACAATGAGCTGATCGGGGAGGCGCGGCGTACCCAGGATGCCACCCTGGTGCGTGCGGCCAGCTTCGCCCGGCCCGGGGGCTGGGAGCAGTTGCTGGGGAATTACCCGGAGATCAACCGCCTCCACAAACGGATGCTCCGCGTGTCGCTCGAGGTGCTGCGGCTGAGGACGGCGCTCCGAGAAGGGAAGGGGGAGCGGGACCCCCGGTTCAGCCTGCTCGAGGACGCCACGCTGGCCCTCTACCGGGGCCAGGTCGGGGCGGCCTACGTCCTCGGAGCCGAGTCCGGGGCCCAGGACGGGATGGTCCGCCACGCTGCCTGGTCGGCGTTGATCGCCGCCGAGCACATGGTCGCCGTCGCGCTCAACGAGGCCGATCGCCTGCGGTTCGAACAGGTGGACTACGACTGCGACGGTCGAATCGAGGTCATCGTCCGTACGCCGGTGCTCGGGGCGTTCGTGTCTCCCGCCGCGGGCGGGAGCCTCGTCGAGCTCGACGCGTGGTCGCTGCCCGGCAACCTCCTCAATGTACGGACCCGCCGCCCCGAGCCCGAGCACGAAGAGTTGTTGCGAAGCGAACATCTTCCGGCGTTGGTCCCGATGGGGGTGGAGGCGCCCCCCCGGGTGCGTGATTCGGTCTCGGACGTGCGCGAGCTGCCCCCGGTGCGTCTCGCGGAGGCCGCCCTCGCGGCGCGGATCCACTACGACCCCGGCGCGCGGGCCACCTTCATCGACCGTTTCCTGGGTCGCGAGGCGACCCTGGAGAACTTCACCTCGGGGCGCTTCCCCGAGGTGGGGGACTTCGCGGGCGCCGACTACCAGCTGTTGCAGGCCGAGGAGAACGACCAGGGCTCGATCCTCGTGTCCCTGGCGCGCGACGGCACGGTGGCGGAGGGCACCGCCCATCGGCTGGTGCGCGTTGCCAAACGGTTCGTGTTCCAGCGTGATCTCCCGGTGGTGGACATCCGGTACGAGGTGGCCAACCGGTACCACGAGCCGGTGCGCGGTCGGTTCGCGGTCGAGCTCAACCTGAACCTCGACTCGGAGGTGATGCCGGGGGCCTACCTGGAGGTGGCCCAGGAGAAGTACGCGTTGACCACACCCGGGGAGTTCGCCGAGGTCGGTGAGCTGGCGCTGGTGGGTGCCCACCGCGGCTACCGGATGGCGCTTCAGATCCAGCCGGGCGCGAGCGCCTGGTACTACCCCATCGAGACGGTCTCCCGGTCGCCGGAGGGCATGCGTCAGCAGTTTCAGGGGATTTGCCTCCTGCTGTGGTGGCCGATCGAACTATGGGGTCTGGAGCGTCGACGGTTCGACCTCTCCCTGTCCGTCGAGGGGTGACCGCATGAAAACCAACGGGTTCTGCCTGGTCCTGCACGGTCACCTGCCGTGGGTGCTCCACCATGGCTTCTGGCCGCACGGCGAGGTCTGGCTGTACGAGGCCGTCGCCGAGACGTGGCTTCCGCTTCACGCCGAGCTTCGGCGCTGCGCGGCGGATGGGGTGGCGACCCCCATCACCCTCGGACTCATGC
>JAYVAS010000839.1:0-8641 GCA_043750895.1 Pseudomonadota bacterium | reverse complement strand
GCGGGGCCGGTCCGACCTTCCCGGTTCCCCTCGCGGGCGGGCGGTTCGTGGTCGACGGCTTCTTCGGGCTCCCGGTGTCGGGTCCGGACGGCCGGACGGTGGGGATGGTGCTGGCCTGGCACGACGCGCCGTTGGAGATCTCCGCGGTGACCCGGGAGCTGCTTCGGGCGCTGGCGGTGCGGGTCGGGGCCGAGATGGCCCGGGCGAACGGGGAAGCGGCGCTACAAGCCGAGGAGGAGCGCCTCAGATTGGCGACCGCGGCGGGAGGTGTGGGGGTCTGGGACTGGAACATCATCACCGACGAGCTGCTGTGGACCGGGTACACCGACACCATCTTCGGGGACGCGCGCCTCGCGGCGTCGCGCTCCACCGCCGCGTTCTGGGACCGGGTCCACCCGGCCGACGTCCGGAAGGCCCGCGGCGCCTTCCAACGCGCTCTCGACGGTGATGAGCGCGTGGCGATCGAGCTCCGCTTCCTCCGCCTCGACGGAACCCAGCGGTGGATCGCCGTCAACGGCGAGATGTTCCGCGACGCCCACCGGGAGCCGGTCCGGATGACGGGCACCGTCGTCGACATCAGCACCCGGAGGGCCGCCGAAGAGCGGGTGCGTGAGAGCGAGCAGCGCCTGCAGCTGGCGCTCGGCGGGGCGCGGGCCGGGATCTGG
Organism: Pseudomonadota bacterium; assembly: GCA_043750895.1. Taxonomy (GTDB): domain Bacteria; phylum Myxococcota_A; class UBA796; order UBA796; family SXON01; genus JAYVAS01. The sequence continues at coordinate 7,976 of JAYVAS010000839.1, read as the reverse complement.
GACTCGGACCTGGAGCGGTCCACGATCTACTTCTCCCCCGAGTGGGAGAGCATGCTGGGGTACGTGGCCGGCACGTTGCCGGGGGTGGTCGAGACGGCGCGGGATCTGGCGCACCCCGACGACCTGCCCGGGGTCGTCACCCAGTTGATCGCGCACGTGAAGGGCGAGAGCGCCGTCTACGAGAGCGAGCATCGGATGCGCCACCGAGACGGCAGTTGGATCTGGGTGCTCGACCGGGGGAAGGTCGTCGAGCGCAGTTCGGACGGCCGGGCCCTCCGGATGACGGGCATCCAGACCGACATCTCGGCCCGGAAACGACTCGAGACGCAGCTCCTGCTGGCGGATCGGATGAGCACCGTGGGGACGCTCGCCAGCGGGATCGCGCACGAGGTCAACAACCCCCTCGCGTACGTGGTCGGCAACCTCGAGTACCTGGTGAGCCTCGGCGATGCCTCCCCGCACCCCGTCAACGCCCGCACCCGCCGCGCGTTGACCGACGCCATCGACGGTGCCGAGCGCGTCCGGGCCATCGTGGCCGACCTGAAGACCTTCGCGGCTGGCGACGACGACGTCCGGCGACCGGTGGACGTGCACCAGGTGTTGGGCGCGGCGCTTCGGGTCTCCAACAACGAGATCCGTCACCAGACCCGGCTCGAGACGGTGTACGACGCCCGGCGCCGCGTGCTCGGCTCGGAGGGCAAGCTCGCCCAGGCGGTGGTCAACCTCATCTCCAACGCGCTCCAGGCCCTGCCCCCGGAGCGGTCCAGCGACCGCAACCTCATCCGGGTGTGTACGTCCGACGTGGGGAACACGGTCGTGATCGAGGTGGAGGACAACGGGGTCGGGATGCCCGCCGAGGTGATCCGGCGGGTGTTCGATCCCTTCTTCACCACCCATCCGGTGGGGGCTTCCACCGGGTTGGGGCTCACGGCGGTGCACAACGTGATCCGGGCGATGGACGGGCGGGTCGAGGTCGAGTCGGAGGTCGGACGGGGGAGCCGCTTCCGCCTGGTGCTCCCGGCGGCACCGGTCACCGCCGAGGTGAGCCTGCCGAAGCCGCGCGAAGCGCCGGCCCCGGTCGCCGGACAGAGCGTGCTGGTGATCGATGACGAGCCGATGATCGCCACGGTGATGTCGACCATGCTGAAGGAGGCCTACGCGGTTCAGGCCGTCGACGGCGCCGCGGCGGCCCTGGACATGCTCGAGTCCGGGACCCGCTTCGACGTCATCCTCTGCGACCTGATGATGCCCTCGATGACTGGCATGGCGTTCTACGACGTCCTGCTCCAGCGCTGGCCCGAGCAGGCGGCGCGCACCGGCTTCGTCACCGGCGGCGCGTTCACCCGGGCGGCGGGCGACTTCGTGCTCCAGATGCAGGACCGGTGCATCGACAAACCCTTCGACAAGATCACCCTCCGGCGGTTCGTGCAGCGGCTGTCGGTGCCCGACGCGCCATGAGCGACGTCGACCTCCCGGTCCGCGCCCCCGACGACGCCCCGCCCGACGCCCCGGCGCGCCGGTGGGTCCGCTGGACGCGCGACATCGCCCTCTCCCTCGCGGGCGCCGCGGCCATCTTCCTCGCCGTCGGGTGGGTACGCGCCCCGGCCCTCCCCGCGGCGGCGCCGGCCTTCGACCTCCCGAACCTGTCGGGCGGGCGGGTCGCGCTGGCCGATCTCCGGGGCGGCCCGGTGGTGGTGAACTTCTGGGCGACCTGGTGCGGGCCCTGCGCCCTGGAGGTGCCCACCCTGGTCGCGTTCGCGGCCGCCCATCCGGAGATCCCGGTGCTCTACGTGGCCGTGGACGGCACGGTCCCCGCGCTTGCCGCCTTCGCCGCCAGCCACGGGATGGACCCCGCCCGCGTCCTCGTCGCCGACGCCACCACGCGGGCGAGCTACGGCGTGTCCACCCTGCCCACCACGGTGGTCGTGGCCGGGGACGGCTCGGTGCGCGCGGCGCACGGCGGTCTGGTGTTCACGCCGTTGTTGTGGTGGTGGACATCGGTGGGGGCGGGCTGATCCGCCCCGAGCTCCCGCCGTCCACCCGCTCGCCGCGCAGGGTGTTGGTGAACGCCGCGCCGACCCGCACCGCCACCCACTGACCGGTGAGCGTCTCCTCGCCGGGGAAGTTGATGGTCTTGAAGGTGCTGGTGCGCCCGCAGACGACGCCGTCGTCGTGGGCGGACGGACCGGCCACCAGGACCTCCTGCACCGTGCCGATCAGGGCCCGATGTTGCTCGAGGGCGATGGCGCGCTGTCGGTCCTGGAACTGCTGCAGCCGCGCGGCGGCGACCGCCTCGGGCACCGCGTCGTCGAGCAGGCGGAGCGCCGCGGTGTCGGGCCGGGGGCTGTACTTGAAGCTGAAGGAGGTGTTGAACCGGACCGCCTCGAGGAGCGACATCGTCTCCGCGAAGTCGGCGTCGGTCTCGCCCGGGAAGCCGGTGATGATGTCGGTGGTGAGGACCAGATCGGGTCGCGCCGCGCGCAGCCGGTCCACCAGCCCGAGGTAGTGGGCGCGGGTGTAGAACCGCTTCATCCGACGGAGCACCCGGTCGCTCCCGCTCTGCACGGGGAGATGGAGGTGCGAGGCCAGCTTCGGGAGGTCCCGGTAGCAGGCCACGACGTCCTCCCCCATGTCGCGGGGGTGGGAGGTGGTGTAGCGGAGGATGTCGACCCCGTCGATCGCGTGCACCGCGCGGAGCAGCGCCGCGAAGTCGGGCATGCCCGGCACCTTGAGCCCGTAGCTGTTGACGTTCTGACCGATGAGCGTGAACTCGCGCACGCCCCGATCGACCAGCGCGTGCACCTCGTCGAGCACCTCGGCGGCGGGCCGAGACACCTCGACGCCGCGGGTCGCGGGCACGATGCAGAAGGTGCACTTGTTGTCGCAGCCCTTCTGGATGGTGACGTAGGCGCTGATCGCGTTGGCGGCGTCCGGGTCCACGTCGGTGGGGAACTGGTAGCCCTCGGTGTCGTCGAAGGTGATGTCGAGCACGCGCCGGCCGCGGGTCTGGGCGACCAGGTCGCGGACGCGGTTGACGCCGTCGGGCCCGAACACGAGGTCCACCTTGGGGTACTTCCGGTAGAGCTCCTTCCCGGCCATCTGGGCGACACAGCCGGCGATGGCCACGGTGACGTCTCGCTGGCGTTTCTGGGGGAGCACCCGGCCGAGGAAGCTGTGCAGCTTCTGCTCGGGCTTCTCGCGCACCGAGCAGGTGTTCACGATGACGAGGTCGGCGTCGTCGACCTCGTCGGTGGGTACAAAGCCGTCCTGGGCGAGCTGCGCGCGTATCTTGCCGCTGTCGTACTCGTTCATCTGACAGCCGAACTCTTTGATGTAGACGCGCGGCATGGGGCGGGGGCTAACGCAGGCGTGCCCCGCGGCCCAGGTGGGAAACGGCCGTCGACGCGGCGGCGCGCCGCAGGTCGCCCGCGTGGATAGGTCGTCGGGTCTCCCGGTGGTCCGATGCTCACGCTCCTCCTCGCCTGTGCCCACCCCCTGCCCACGGTGGAGGCCACGCCGCCGCCGGCGTCGATGGTCTCGGGCGCCCCGGTGAAGCCGTGGCCGCCGACGGAGCGTCGGGATGTCACCGACGTGGTGCACGGCACCACGTACGTCGATCCGTACCGCTGGCTCGAGGATGAGAAGAGCCCCGAGGTGCAGACCTGGATGGGAGCGCAGGACACCTACACGCGCGGGTACCTGGGCAAGCTCCCCGGGCGGGACGCGCTGGCGGCTCGGTTCAAGGCGCTCTACTACGTGGATGCGGTGGGCGTCCCCGTCCTGCGGGGCGGGCGCGCCTTCTACATGCGGACCTTCGCCGACAAGGAGAAGGCCATCCTGTACCTCCGGGACGCGGCGGGCGAACGGGTGGTCCTCGACCCCAACACCTGGACGGGGGAGCCCGTCTCGCTGGGGCGCTGGGTGCCGTCCTGGGATGGCAAGCGCCTGGCCTACGGGGTCAACCCCAACCACGCCGACGAGGCGATCCTCCATGTTCTCGACGTGGACACCGGGAAGGAGCTCGGGGACGTCATCCCCGGCGCGAAGTACGCGGGACCGGACTGGACCCCGGACGGGAAGGGCTTCTACTATGAGTGGCTGCCGACCGACCCGGCGATCCCCGTGGACGCGCGTCCCGGGTACACGGAGATCCGCTACCACGCGCTCGGCACCGACCCCGCCACCGATCGGCGGGTGCATGAGAAGACCGGGAACCCGGAGACCTTCCTCGGCTCCGACCTCTCGAAGGACGGGCGATGGCACACCGTGACCATCTCCAGGGGCTGGAACGCCTCCGACGTGTACCTCCAGGACCTGAGCTCCACGTCCCGCACCCTGGTGCCGCTGGCGGTGGGCCAGCCCTACACCTACGCCGTGAGCGTCTGGAAGGACCAGCTCTACATCCTCACCAACGAGGGCGCGTCCCGGTACCGGGTCTACAAGGCGCCGGCCGCGACGCCCCAGCGGGCCAACTGGAAGGAGATCGTTCCCGAGGATCCGAAGGGCACCATCGTCGGGATGAACCTGGTCGGCGGCCGCATCGCGCTGTCCTACCTGGTCGACGTGGTCGGCCAGATCCGGTTGGTGTCGTTGGACGGGGCACCGCAGGGGTCGGTTGCCCTGCCCGGCGTGGGCTCGGTGAGCGGGGTCAGCGGCCTGCCCGACGTGGACGAGGCGTACTTCAGTTGGAGCTCGTTCACCTCCCCGCAGCAGGTCTACAAGCTCGACGTCCCCACCGGAAAGGTGACGCTGTGGGCCGAGGTCCAGCTCCCCATCGATCCGAGCCCCTACGTCGTGGAGCAGGTCTGGTACCCATCGAAGGACGGCACCTCCATCCCGATGTTCCTCGTCCGGCGGAAGGACGCCGCCAAGGATGGCAGCAACCGCACTCTCCTGTACGGGTACGGCGGCTTCAACGTCGCCATGAAGCCCGCGTTCCGCAGCTCCATCTACCCCTGGCTGGAGGCGGGCGGCATCTACGCCGTGGCCAACCTGCGCGGCGGCAGCGAGTTCGGGGAGGACTGGCACAAGGCTGGGATGCTCGACCAGAAGCAGAATGTCTTCGACGACTTCATCGCCGCGGGCCAGTACCTGGTCCGGGAGGGGTGGACCCGGCCGTCGCGGCTCGGCATCAACGGGGGCAGCAATGGCGGGCTCCTGATGGGCGCCGCCGTCACCCAGGCCCCCGAGCAGTGGGGGGCGGTCGTGTGCGCGGTGCCCCTGCTGGACATGTTGCGGTACCACCTCTTCGGCAGTGGCCGAACCTGGATCCCGGAGTACGGGACCGCCGAGAACGCGCAGCAGTACGCGTACATCTCCCGGTGGTCGCCGTACCAGCGCATCAAGCGGGGAACGGCCTACCCGGCGTTTCTCATGGACGCGGCCGACCACGACGACCGGGTCGATCCGATGCACGCCCGGAAGTTCGCGGCGGCCCTCCAGGACGCGACCAGCAGCAACCGACCGGTGCTGCTCCGGATCGAGGCCGACGCCGGCCACGGCGGGGCCGACAAGGTCAGCGCCGCGGTGGAGCGCAGCACCGACGTCTACAGCTTCTTGTTGTCGGAGCTGCGGTAGCTAGAACCCGCCCCCGCCGTCTGCGGCACCGGCCGCCACGACGAAGACCAGGATCACCACGTAGATGGCGATGTAGGCGGCGATCAGCGCGACCCAGAGGAAGCTCCACAACGACGAGAGCAGGCCGCTCAACATCCCGACCAGGGCCATCTCCCGTTGTTCGGCGTTGGTGGAGGCCGCGTCACGCGCCTTCACGCCCGTCCAGAGCGCCCAGGCGCCGATCGGGATCGCGATCGCCGAGGTGACGTAGCAGGTGCACGGCCCCACCATCGCCAGCATCGTCGCGAAGAAGCCGGCCCACAGGGCCATGGAGGGATTGGCCGGTTCGGTGCCGGCCGGCGTCTGAAATCCGTAGGGGTCCTGGGCCATTCTCGCGCCGTAACCCGGCTATGGCGACTTACCCGGGGAGCGCGTAGTTGAGCGATCGCGAGATGAGGAGGCTGGGCTTGGCCGAGGTGGTGGTAGCGAGCTTGCTCACCTTCACCTCGAGGACCCCGCTCTTGGCAGGCACCGGCGCGAAGAGGCGGAAGAACTGCACCGACGGGCCGCCCTTGGACACGGAGTCCTTGCTCACCTGGGTGCGCGACTCGGAGACCTTGACCCCGTCGGCGTAGACCTCGGCCAGCAGCCAGTAGGCGGTGCCGTCGAAGCCGGCGCCGGCGTTGGCGTAGAGCACCGGCAGCTCGATCACCACCGAATCCACGTCGGTGATCACGATCTGGGGGGCCCAGTTGTCGGAGAGGGGGGTCTTGCCCGTGAGCTCCAGCGGGATGCGGCTGGGAGGACCCTTGGGGACCTCCACCTTGGGCACCTCGACCACCTTGATGGCGGCCTGGATCTCGATGTCGTCGGGGGTGGTGTTGAACGCGGACGCGTCGGGGATCCCGGCGTTCTCACCACGCGGTTGATCGCTGGTGCTGAAGAAGTCGTCGTCGTCGGTGACCGCGTCACTCGCGTGCGCAGAGAACGGGAGGACGAGGGCGGCGATCAGGGCCAAACGAAGCATCACGGCTCTCCGGGAAGGGGGTGTCCGTGGACGGACGTACGATAGACGACGATGGGGGGATGTCAACGGTCGCGTTTTGTTTTTTCGATTCCTGGTCACACCGGCGCGGATGTTGGCTGCGGAGGCTTCTTCCTGCCGAATTCATTTCGGCGCGTCGGGTGCGGGGCCGGCCGGATAGCCTCGTCCACCCGATGAACCCCTATCTGCTCGCTGAGCGCCGTCAGGCCCGCGCCCGTGTCCGTTCGGGCGGACTGGGCCGCTGGCTCGGGGTTCTGGCACCGTCCGGGGCGGCGGCGGTGGCGGGGCAGTTGATTCCTCCGGCGTTCTTCGATCCCGGGCTGGACGTCCGGGCGGGCCTCGCGGACATCTACGTGCGCGTGGGCATCCTGCTCGCGGCGGGGGTCGCGCTCGCCGCGTACACCCTCGTCGTCCGGGGCCCCGACCGGGGGGTCGTCGATCTCCACCCGATCCTGCCCGGACCGTGGTTCTCGGCGAGGGTGTGGGTGGTGGCCCGGAGCACGGCGCCGTGGCTCTTCGCGGCGGTTGCCCTCTTGAACCCGCTCCTCGTCGAGCCGGCGTGGTTTCTGAGCGGGACGCTCGCGGTGGTCCTCGCTTGGGTCGCGGCGGTGGGGGTGGGCATCGGGGTCAACGTGGCGGCGCCGGCCGTCGGCCTCGATCCGCGCTGGGCCGCGGTGCTGGACGCCGCGCGGGGACCGAACCCCCGGCTCCAGGCGGCGCTGCTGTACGCCCCGGGCATGGCGCTGGTGTTGTCCGGTGCGGCGGCCCTGGCCGGCGCGTACGGCGTCGTCTACGCCGCGTCGGGGGACGTGATCGGCCTCGGGGTGCTCGTCCCTCCGGCGCTGGGTCTGGCCCTGTTACGTTTCGGACGGGGGCGAGCCGCGGAGGCCAGCCGGTATCCGGCCGTGCTCGGGGAGATCGAGGCGGCCTGGGCCGCAGCCGAGGCCACCGAGGAAGCGCAACACGTCTACCTCGACTGGACCGTACGGCTGGTCCCGGTCCGCATCCGTGCCGACCTGACCCGGGAGCTGCGCCACCTGTGGCGCGCCCAGCGTGGGTGGGTGCTCGGGGCCTGGGCCTTCGCGGCCTTCGCGGCCTTGGACGCGTGGAGTGGCGGCGGGAGGGCGGGCGTGGTCGGGGTCCTCGTGGTCGGGGTGGCGGGGGCGCGGCTCGCGGGAGAGGAGCCGCGCTGGCTCGAGCAGTGGCTGGGGCTGGGCGCGCTGCGGGTCGGTCTCGGGCGGGCGCTCGCGGTCTGGCTGCACCTCCAGGTGGTGGTCCTGGGGACCCTCGCGGGGGTCGTCCGCGGCCACTGGCAGCCGATGGCTCTGGCGGAGCTCGCGGCGGTGCTGGTCGCCCTGGTGGTGGCGGCGGCCGG
>JAYVAS010000838.1:0-5394 GCA_043750895.1 Pseudomonadota bacterium | reverse complement strand
TCTTGATCGCGGTCACCGGCCACAGGGCGTGCGCGGCGATGCCGTGCTCCTTCTCCTCGACGTCGATGCCCATCGCGAGGATGGTCATGCCCAGCTTGGAGACCAGGTAGGGCGCCTTGCCCGGCGCCGCCGCGGGGTTGATGGGCGGCGACATCATCAGGATGTGGCCGTAGCCTTGCGCGCGCATGAACGGGATGGCGGCGTGCGCGAGCGCGAAGCTGGCCCGCACGTTGACCCCGAACACCAGATCGAAACGTTTCTGGGGCCAGTCGGCGACGGGCGACCAGAAGATCGCCCCGGCGTTGTTGATGAGGACGTCGAGCCGCCCCCACTTCGCCACCGTCGCCCGCACCACCCCGTCGCACGCCTCGGCGTCACGGGCGTCGAACGCCAGCACGAGCGCTTCGCCGCCCGCCGCCTCGACCATCTGGGCCGTCTCCAGCAGGGTCCCGGGCAGCCGCGGATCGGGGTCCACCGTCTTGGCGGCCAGCGCGACCCGCGCCCCCTCTCGCGCACAGGCCACCGCACAGGCTTGCCCGACCCCGCGGCTCGCGCCGGTGATCAGGACGACACGACCAGACAGACGACCCATCGAAGGCTCCAGGCGGCCTGGAGCGTATTCAGGTGGAGGCCGCGCCGACCACCACCCGCTCAGGGACCGTCTGCAAACACCGGGCGAGGGTGTCGCCGTCGCTTCAGTTCACCCAGTCCTCGACCTTGGCCTTGCCACCCTCGATGACCTCCAGGCGGGAGACCCGGCGTTCGACACGCTTCCGCTGGGCCTCGAGCCGAAACCGCCGGAACGCACCGTTTCGCCCGCCCGCCCACAGCCACGCCCCCACCCAGGCGAAGAACGACAGGGCGGTGATGTTCGAAGGCTGGAAGAGCAGGTAGAGGAAAGAGAGCAGACCGCTGCCCCAACCGAGCCAGCTCGCCTTCACCGGGATCACGAAGAAGAGCAGGAAGCGCAGGTCGGGCAGGAGGAAGCCGAACAGGGCGGTGTACGCGAGCAGGATCGGACCGGAGCCGAGGAAGGTCGTGTCCGGCAGGCCGAAGGCCAGGCAGATGAAGGTGCAGACGACCGAGAAGAACCAGGCGAACAGGGTGGCGAAGCCGAGGTTTCGGAGCCCGAGGGTGTTTTCGAGCAGGGGCAGGAAGAAGAACAGCATCAACCAGCCGAACACCGTCGAGATCGGCCCCAGACCGAGGAAGAAGGCGGTGATCACCTGCCAGGGGCGGAATTCGGGGCCGAAGGGCTGCCACGCGAAGAGCGTGGTGAAGGGCTCTCCCCCGATGAGCTGCACCACGTAGACCACGAAGAGCGTGATCAGCACGTTGCGGACGAGCGGCGTCCAGTTTCCGCCGAGGTCGATCTGGGGCATCCCTTGTGAGGCCATCGACACGTTTCCTATACGCAGCGGCGCCGGTCGGCGACCGACATTCGGTCGCGAGCCCATTGCCGCGGCGTCGGCGCCGGGCGAAAGGGGGCCGCGGAGTACCGATGCGAACGCGCGACACGATCCTCGTGAGCTTCGCCAACCTGTTGGGCAGGCTCACCGGAATGGTGAGCGAGGTGGTCATGTCGGCGGTGTTCGGGGCCGGCAAGGTCACCGACGCCTACTACGCCGCCGTCCGCGTGCCCCAGCTGCTCCGCGAGCTCCTCGCCGAGGGCTCGCTTCAGAACGCGTTCGTGCCCGCCTTCTCCGACGCCGCGGAGCGGGAGGGCCTGGACGGCGCATGGCGCCTCGCCAACGCCTTCCTCGGCGTGCTCATGCTGGTGCTCGGCGGCACGGCGCTGCTCTTCGCGCTCGGCGCTCCGTTCTTCGTCACGCTGGTCGCGTCGGGCTTCGAATCCGACCCCGAGAAGTTCGACCTCACGGTCCGCCTCACCCAGTGGATGTCGCCCTTCCTGATGGGGCTGTCCCTCGCCGGCTTCGTCGCCGCGATGCTGAACGTCCGGGGTCAGTTCTTCCTCCCGGCCCTCGCCCAGAACGCGTTCAACCTGCTCATCATCGCCGGCTGCCTGCTCGGGCCCCAGTTCGAGGCGGCCACGGGCTACCCCGCCATCTTCGCCCTCGCGCTGGCCACCACCCTCTCCGGGTTCGTCCAGGTCGCGATCACCCTCCCCGGCCTGCTCAAGCAGGGGTACCGGATCCGCCCCAACCTTCGGGGCCACCCCGGCCTGCGCAAGATGCTCGCCTTCCTCGGGCCGGCGTTGATCGGCATCATGACGGTGCAGTTCAACTTCCTCGTCGAGTCGAACTGGGCCAGCTCCTACGGCGACGGCCCGGTCACCTACCTGATGAAGGCGTTCCGCCTCGTCCAGATCCCCCTCGCGGTGTTCTCGGGATCGGTCGCCACCACCGCCCTGGCGTCGCTGGCGGTGCAGTCGGCCCGGGGTGAAGCGCGCGCGCTGGGAGACACCCTCGCGCGGGCGCTCCGGCTCAACAGCTTTCTGGTCCTCCCTTCGGCCGTCGCCCTGGGCATCCTCGCCGAGCCGCTGGTCCGGTTGCTCTTCGAGCGGGGCGCGTTCACCGCCGAGGACACCGCGGGCACCGCGCTGATGCTCCAGATGTACGCGTTCGCGGTGTACGGCATCTGCTTCCACCGCCTCGGCGTTCCGGTGTACTACGCCCTCGGGAACCCGCGGACCCCGATGTGGCTCTCCATCGGCGCGATGGCGGCGAAGATCCCCGTCATCCTCCTGTTCACCCACGGCTTCGGGTTCGGCGTGGAGGCCCTGCCGCTGTCCCACGCGGTCACCGTCACCGGCGAATCGGTGTTGCTGATGGCCGGCCTCCGCAGCCGCATCACGGGTCGGGGCGTGGGAATGGCCCACCTGAAGCTATTGGTCGCCGCGACGGTCCTCGGGCTGGTCGCGTTCACCCTCCGCGACCGGGTGCACGTGATCACCGCCTGCGTGATCTCGGGCGTCGCCTACCTCGGGGTGGCCGGCGTGCTGGGCGTGCTCGAGCTCGGCCCCGCGCTCCGCCGCGGTCCGGCCGCCCTCCCGCCCACGATCGACCGTGACACCGAGGACGCCCTGCGCGCGATGGCCCGCGGCAACGTGGCCATCGAGGGCCGCCGGATCTCGACGGCGACCGGCGCGTGGCAGATGGTGGCCGAAGAAGGCGTGCTGAAGATGGTCCCCGACGGGGCCGGGACGGCAGGTGGGCTCTCCGGAGACGTGGTCGCCGTCCTCCGGGTCGGCCGCCCCCCCACGCTGAAGGGCTTCAACATCGGCGCGCGCGCCTGGCATGCCCACGGGACGGAGATCCTCGAGGAGCAGGCCGAGGGTCCGCGCATCCCCATCTCGCCCTGACGCCGATGGTGCAGCGACTGGGGAACCGGGCGCGGGCCGCGCTCCTCGCCTGGCGGTCCCGCCGGCCTCAGGTCCGCATCTGGGAGGACGGCCCGCTGCTGATCCTCCCCGGCGTGCTCGACCCGGTGGCCACCAAGGTGGGCGCGTGGCTCGCGCGGACGGTCGACGCTGCACCGGGAGAACGCTGGGTGGACATGGGCTGCGGGACGGGCGTGGTGGGCCTCGCGATGGCCCGACGGGGCGTGGAGGTGCTGTCCGTGGACATCGATCCGACCTGCGTCCGCAACGCGCGCGCCAACGCCTTGCTGCGCGGGGTGCCCCTCGAGGCGCGCACCTCGGACCTGTTCACCGACGTCCCCGGGACCTGGGACGGGGTCGTCTACAACGTCCCGTTCTGGCCTGGAGCGCCCCGCGGGACCTTCGGGACCGCCTTCTACGCGGGCGAGGACTTCGCGGCGATCCGCCAGTTCGCCGTCGCTGCCCCCCGCCATGCCCGCCGCGTGCTGGTCGCCCTCTCCGAGTCCGGTCCCCGTCACGCGGAGGCCCGGCTGGCCCTCGGTCCACACCACCTCCTCAAGCGCGAGCGTGTGGCGTCCGAATGGTTGGTCTTGTGCCAGCTCGGAGACCGCGCCTGAACTCCCCCCCCACCCATTCCCGGGGTCGGTGTCCCGCCTCACCGGATGCCGTCCGGGCCCTCATGGCGGGCTCCCGGCCGCTCTGCTACGCTCGCCACACCCCTACCGGAGGCTTTTCACGATGAAGGTTGCCCTCATCAGCCCCACCCCCATGGACCACTACTCTCCCTGCATCCGTACCCTCACCGGGTACCTCAAGATGCACGGTCATCAGGTCCGCCAGATCTTCCTCCCCGCCGACACCTACGGGAACCGGTTCAAGTCGAGCTGGCGGTCGAGCACCTGGTCGCACATCATGCAGATGGAGCAGACCATGGTCGACGACCTGGTCGAGCTCACCAAGGACGCCGACTTCATCGGGGTCAGCTTCCTCACCGCGATGTACGACATCGCGGCGCAGGCCACCCGCGCCGTCCAGAAGGCCCACCCCAACACCCCGGTCGCCTGGGGCGGGTTCCACCCCACCACCATGCCCCAGCAGGGACTGGACTTCGTGGACATCGTCTGCATCGGCGAAGGCGAGCACACGATCCTCGAGCTCGTCGAACGGATGGAAGACGGCAAGGACATCAGCGATGTCCGGAACTGCTGGATTCGCAAGCCCAACGGGAAGGTCGTCGGCAACCCGCACCGCCCGCTGATCCAGGACCTGGACTCGCTGCCCTACCAGGAGTTCTCCTTCGACGACGACTGGACCTACGACCAGAAGAACCAGCACCTCGTCAAGCTGGACTGGAAGTACTACCGCGAGATCATGCCGACGTACCCGGACCGCCAGGGCGAGCTCCGGCCGGCCTACAAGACCATGATCACCCGCGGCTGCCCGCACAAGTGCAGCTACTGCGGCGTGGCGTTCAACCACGACCTCTACAAGGGTCAGAGCTACCTGCGCCGCCGCTCGGTCGAGCACATGATCGGCGAGATCAAGCAGGTGATGCGGCTCCACCCGGACATCGGCATCGTCCACTTCCAGGACGACGTCTTCTTCTCGACCTCCACCGAGGAGATCCAGAAGTTCTCCGAGCACTGGCAGCGTGAGATCGGCCTGCCCTTCCGGGCGCAGTGCTCGCCGACCACCATCAACGAAGACAAGTACAAGGCGCTCATCGAGGCGGGCCTCTGCTTCACCGAGCTCGGCATCCAGACCGGATCGACCGAGACCATGAAGATGTACAAGCGCGGCATGACCAACGAGCAGCTGCTCAAGGCCGTCAACATCATCAGCAAGTACAAGGACCACATCCAGGTCCCCGACTACCACATGATCCTCGACAATCCGTGGGAGACCACCGAGGACGTGATGAAGGGCCTGCGCCTCCTCTGGACGCTGCCGCCGCCCTACAACCTGCTTCCTTCGTCGCTGATCCCGTATCCTGGCACTGAGTTCTACCACAAGAGCATCGAAGACGGCTTCGTCACCGACGAATACAACCAGAT
>JAYVAS010000837.1:0-1889 GCA_043750895.1 Pseudomonadota bacterium | reverse complement strand
GTGCCCGACACCGATCTGGGCCGGGGAACCAGCCGCTAGTGCGGCTGCTCCTTGAGGCGCGCCGACTTGCCGGAGCGTTCGCGGAGGTAGTACAGCTTGGACCGGCGCACCGGGTGCCGCACCTTGACCTCCACCTTCTCCACCGTGGGGGTGTGGAAGGGGAAGATGCGCTCGACGCCGACGCCGAAGCTGTTCTTGCGGACCGTGTAGCTCGAGCCGGCGCCGGAGCCCTTCATGGCGATGACGATGCCCTCGAACACCTGGATGCGCACCTTGTCGCCGTCCTTGATGCGGACGTGGACGCGCACTTCGTCGCCAACGGTGAAGATGGGGGCGGGAATCGACGCGACGAGCTCGGCATCAATGGTCTGGAGGAGGTTCATATGGGATCCGTGAGGCGCGCGCAGGTATTCCGGGAGGGCGACGGCGTCAATAGTTGGACGCGGATCGGGGGCCGGCCGGTGTCGAAGCGGAGCGCCGTGGGCAGCCGGAGCGCCCGGCGTTAGCCCTCGTGACCAAGGCATCCCATGTATATCGCCATCTTCCTGGCCGGCTGCGCGCCGGATTGCCCCGAGGGGACCCACAGCGACGGGCAGGTCTGCATCGCCGACGTCGCGACCGAGTCGGGCCCGGACATCGTCGCCTCGCTCCGGGCCTGCACCGGGTCCACCGGCGACGGGTCCGTGGACCTGGTCAACGCCTGTGTCGAGGACCTCTGCGTCGGCGATACCTACGCCGACTTCACCGCGGCGTTGGGCGCCCCCTCCGAGATCATCGCCTGGGTCACCTGGCCCTCGGGTCTCGGCGCGGGCTTCGATCCCGACGGCGACCCCCCGCCCGACGACGCCGAGGCGGTCGAGATCTGGCTTAGCAATGGCTATGCGGGCCGCACCAGCAACGGCCTCGGGGTGGGCGTGCCCATGTCCTGCTTCGTCGACGAGCTGGGTGTCCCCGACATCGTGCAGCTGTACACGGTCAACGCCTACTACGTGCCCTTCGCGATGTACTGGGCGGGGCCCAACCTCTCCATCTTCGACGAGGACGCGCTCGAGGGTCAGGGCGACAACGTGGTGGACACGCTCACCTACGAGCCCGAGTAGCCCGGCGCGATCAGCCGCGAGGCGCGATCAGCGCCGGGGCTCGGTGAGCGGCTCGGCGGTGGCCTTCCCGGCGGTCGCGACGCCGACGATGGCGTCCCCGTCGAGCAGGACCCAGTGTTTCGCATCCGGTCGGGGCGGCGGCGGCACCACGCCGGTGGTGAGGAACTTCCGGCTGTCGCGCGGCGACATCACCACCAGGGGCAGGTGGGAGAGGGCCTCCCGCGGCGTGGTCAAGAAGGGCTGCAGGCCCGCGAAGACCTCCTCCCGGGGGCGCCAGGCCACCCGCTCCTCGCCGCGCGCCGGTCGGAGGACGCGGTCCCAGTTCGGGTCCCCCGCCACGATCTCGGCGATCCGTGAGAACGAGACGGCGTTGTCGAGCAGGAACGGACCCGACCCGTTGCGGCGGAGCTCTTCGAGGTGCCCGACGGTCCCGAGGGCCACCGCGATCTCTTCGGCGAGCACGCGCGCATAGGTGCCACGGCTGCAGCGGATGAGCACGCGCAGCCGGGGCGGCGCGAACTCGATGAGGTCCATCCCGTCGATACGAACGGGCCGCGGCTCGACCTTGACCTCCTTGCCGGCCCGGGCGTACGCATAGAGCGGCTTGCCCGCGACCTTCACCGCCGAGTAGCGCGGCGGCGTCTGCATGCGCGCGCCGAGGAAGGTGGCCAGGACCGCCTCGACGTCGGCCCGCTTGAGCTCGGGGACCGGCTGCTCGTCGATGGTGGTGCCGGTCGGATCCCCGGTGTCGGTGGCCCGGCCCAGGAGCACGTGGGCGTCGTAGACCTT
>JAYVAS010000836.1:0-3876 GCA_043750895.1 Pseudomonadota bacterium | reverse complement strand
AGCGTGTGCATGCCGCCCGACACCGACACGCCCCAGCTCGTCTTCGAGAACCAGTACAAGCCGAAGGAGACGAAGGCGATCGCCGGCAACGTCAAGACCATGACCGCCGAGGACGTCGCCCGGGCGATGATCGAGGGCATGGCGGCCGGGAAGTTCGAGATCATCCCCGGAATGGACGGCAAGGTCTCGGCGCTCGCGCAGCGGTGGGTGCCGGGGGTGGTGCGGATGGTGTGCGACAGCGCCCAGAAGAAGGCCGCGACCACGGCGTAGTCGGGGTCGGGGCCCGCGCCCTTCGCTCCGAAAACGAGGAAGGGCGGACCGCGAGGCCCGCCCTTCGGCATCGAGACCAGAGGCCTACAGCTGCTGGCTGTAGTACTCCACGATCTTCTGGGGATCGGCCACGAAGGGCAGATCTTCACGCTCGGGGGAGACCAGGACCTTGCCCGCGGCCGTGGCCGGGTCAAACTCGAGGTAGGCCGGGCGCACCCGGGAGGCCGCGTGCTCGAGGTTGGCCAGGATGAACGGCTTGGCCTTGCTCTTGGTGTGCACCCCGATCACGTTGCCCGGCTTCACGCTGAAGCTGGGACGGTCCACCCGATGGCCGTCCACGGTGATGTGACCGTGCACGACGAGCTGGCGGGCGCCCGGGATGGTCTGGGAGAGACCCAGACGCCAGACGATGTTGTCGAGACGGCTCTCGAGCAGGGTGATGAGGATACGACCGGTCGGCCCCTTCCGGCGGGAGGCCTCCGCGACGTAGCCGCGGAACTGCTTTTCCATGATGCCGTAGTGGAAACGCAGCTTCTGCTTTTCCATGAGGCGTTCTTTGTAGTCCGAGGGCTTGGTCTTGCGCCGTGCGCCGTGCTGACCGGGGGGGTTGGCTCGTTTGAGCATGCCCCTGTTGGTCAGACCCGGAAGCACCACGCCCACCTGCCGGCACTTCTTCAGCCGGGGTCCACGATAACGTGCCATTTGATGGCTCCTTGTGGGTGCGAGGAGGAATCCGTTACCGGGGGTTTGAACGGAAGTTCGTGGGCCGGTAACGCCTGCACGGAGACAACCCCCGCGCAGCCCGCGCTGCTAACGGATCGTACACCCGCTGACAAGGACCCCCCATTGGACCAGCTTCGTAACGCCCTCGCCAACGCCATCCCGAAGCCCGCCGACGCGGCCGAAGGCGGCAAGCCCGCTCTGCGGACCGACACGCCCCCGCCGCCGCCGCGGGGACCGACGCTCCCGGACCCGCTCACGAGCGAGTGGGTCGCCGCGATGCGGCGCCTCCGGGTGGAGGTCCCCCGCGAGCCCTCGCTCGGGCAGCTCACCTCCCGATCCGACGTCGCCAGCCGGGACCTGGAGGCCTCGGGACGGAAGCGGGACGGGAAGGAGCTGCGGGCGTTGAAGGAGGCCTTCCTCGCGCAACGGGAGAAGGCCGCGTGGGGGCTGCTGAAGGAGCGCTTCGCCGAGCTGGACCTGTCCGAGAAGAGCTACCGCGCCCTCAAGCAGGAAGGCGCGCTGCCCGAGAAGGTCTTGGAGAAGGTCTGGGGCAAGCGCGGAGAGGCCCTCCGCGGTGCCGGTCATACGCGCATCAAGGAAGCGCTGCTGCCCGAACGGTAGTCTTCCCGGCCGAATCGCCGTGGACACGGACCGCTCTGCCTCGCCGTCGCGGCCGCAAGTGCTGTATAGTCGTCAACGTCGGAGGTCCCCATGGGACACGCTTCCCTACACGCGCGTCGGCATCGGGCGGGCGTCTCGCTCGTCGAAATCGCGATCACCATCGCCATCGCGGCGATCCTCGCCGCCATCGGCGCCGGCCTCATGGTGGGCACGATCCCCAGCTGGCGCACCCGGCAGGCCGCGTACGACTTCGCGTCGGTGCTCAACCTCGCGCGGAACCTGGCCATCGCCGATGGGGTCGAGTACCGCGTCCGCGTGGTCACCGCCGATCCGAGCGCGGACGACGACGTCGGGAACGTCGGCGTCTACACGCTGGAGCGGGGCAACAAGTCCTCCGCCAGCGACGAATGGGACATCCTTCCCGTCGACGACAACGGGCCCGACACGGTGGAAGGCACCTACGACCTCGGCATGGGCGGGGACGAGCAGCTCCGTGACGTCAGCATCTACAACGTGGCGGACGGCACCGACATCGTGATGAGCCCGCGGGGCTGGGTCGCCAACCCGGACTCCGACTTCGACACCGCCGGGCACATCACCATCACCTTCATCAACAAGCGCGCCCGCATCCAGGGCGACAGCGACGAGCGCTACGTCCAGGTCACCCGGTCGGGGATGGCGCGGGTCCTCAGCGCGGTGTCGGTGGTCTCCTCCGGCACCATCGGGACCAGCGGCACCTCGAACACCACCGCCACGTCGCACTCCGGCTACGTCGGCTCGGCCACGCCGCCGTCCCCCTAAAGGGCCCGTCCGTCAGGCCGACGGGCGCTCGGTGATCCACTCCGGCGCCGGGTAGGTCCCGGTCTCCTTCGGCGGAAGCACGTTCGTGCGCTGGAGCTCGACCCACCGGTCGAGCTCGCGTGGGCCGTAGAACGCGTGGTAGCGCTCCAGCAGTCGCCCGAGGGCGATGCCACCGTAGTCGGCGGGGAGGGGTTCCAGCTTGGCCCGTGCCTTCTCCCACTGGCCGCGGGCGCCCCGTGCGTTCTGGCGCCGCCAGTGCTCCAGGCTCACCGCGAGCTGGATGAGCCCCTGGAGGAACAGCTTCCACGTCCCGGGGGGCTGGGCCCGCCAGGAGAGCTCGAGCACCTCGTGCGCCTCGAAGTAGTGGCCGTTCCGGAACAACTCGACGCCCTCTTCGTAGCGGGGATCTTCGCTCATTCACGGGCTCCTGCGGAGGTGGCGATCGCCGCCGTGGCCATCGCCGCCGTGGCCACGCGCACGATCGCCGGGCGCGGGTCGGTGACGAAGCCGCGCACGTCGTCCCCGATGGCGGCGAGCACACCGACGGCGTTCGCGGCGGCGACCTCGTCGCGCACGCGGGTCGCCGTGACGAGGGCGGGGCGGGCGCGGGGCCCGAACTTGGTGAGGGCGTCCATCGCGGGCAGGTAGAAGCCGCCGAAGGCCGAGCCGCTCGTGTTCCCGAGGTACCCGACCAGCAGCGCGATGACCTGCGGATCCGCCACCTCGCCCATCGCCCAGAGCAGGTTCGTCCGCACCGGGTACTGGATGCCCATGCCCGCGCCCGGCCGGCCTTCGAAGTCCATGGCTTCGTTCTCGAGGGCCCGCTCCAGGATCGGGGTGGCCTCCCGGAGCCCCAACCGCCCGATCGCCGTCGAACAGAGCCGCCGTTGGGCGAAACCGCGCCCCGGGTCCACGTCGGTGGCGAAGAGGGCGCTCACGAGCAGCGGGAGGGCACGCGGGTCGCCGCCCATGCCCAACGAGACGTGGATCGTGTGTTCCTCCCGCCGCCCGGCAGATCGAAACAGACGTTCGATGCGGAGGTGGTCCTCGGGGTGGCGTAACGCCGCCAGCGCCTGCACGTCGGCCCGCCCTTCCCGGCCGGCGCTCTCGGTGTCCACCGCAGCGCGTCGGCGCCGCAGGAGCTCCTCGCGCGGCTCGACCTGCCCGCGCACGTCCCCGAGGGCCTGCCAGAAGCGGTCCACCAGCGTGGACACCGCGACCGCCGCCTGCGGGCTCCGGGGCCCGTTGAAGGTCTGGACCGCCCGCCGCTCGAACCCCCCGAGCAGCTCCGCCACCGCTGCGCAGTCGCGCCCACACCGCACCTGGGCGATGGCGATGGCGAGCCGCCCCTCTTCGGTCCGCTCCTCCACCCAGGCGCGTTCGAGGGCGCGCTGGGAGCCGGCGCGACCGAGATTTCCGAGCCCCGTCGCGGCCGCACGCCGGTAGGACGCGTACTCACTC
>JAYVAS010000835.1:0-3812 GCA_043750895.1 Pseudomonadota bacterium | reverse complement strand
GTGCCGTCGGTGGTGATGCCGCAGGCGTGCTCGTAGTCCATCTCGATCTGGCGCCAGCGCACGTCGGGCACGTCGAGCTGGCCGGAGGCGCTCCATCCCCAACACGTCGCGGTCTGGTCGGTGCGGAGGCCGCAGGTGATGGAGTCGCCCACGGTGAGCGCGGTGAAGTCGACGCCCGGAGGGTGCATCTGGCCATAGTCGATGTCGCCCCCCTGCACCATCTGGCACGTGGCCTTTCCATCGGTGAGCAGACAGGCGCCTCCTCCTCCGGCCCAGATGGCGACGTCGCTGGGGTAGGAAGGGGGGAGGGGCTTGGCGCCGGTGCAGGCGAGGAGGAGGAGGGGGAGCATGGACCCCTGTGCGTCGTCGAGGGTAGCACGCCCGGGACCCGGTTCGTCCCATGACTGTCCCCGCCTACCCGATCCGCTCCAGCGCCCACTCCGCCGCGTCCGCGGTCCACGGGTCGGGGTGCGCCCTTGCGGCGATCAGGGCCGGTCGGGCGGCGCGGTCGCCCAGGTTTCCCAGCACGTACGCGGCGTTTCGGCGCAGGCGGCGCGGCGCGGCGCGGCGGAGGGGCGTCCCCGTGAACCGCTCCTTGAGCGCCTCGTCGCTGCTGGCGAGCAGGCCGGGCAGGTCGATCCAGGCGTTTCGCGCCGCGAAGTCCGCCTCGATCGCGCCCGGTCGGCGGCTGACGTGGGGGCAGACGTCCTGGCAGTCGTCACACCCGAAGAGCCAGCGGCCCAGCTGGGGGCGCAGCGCCGGGTCCAACACGCCGTCGTGCTCGATGGTCAAATAGGAGATGCACAGCCGGGCGTCCACCGCGCCGTCGCCGCGCAGCGCCCCGGTCGGGCAGGCGCTGATGCAGCGGCGGCACGCACCGCAGTGATCCCCGAGCGGGGGGTCGGGCGGGAGCGCTTCGTTGAGGAGGAGGATGCCGAGGAAGAAACAGCTCGTGTCCCCGGGGGCGATGATCATCCCGTTCCGGCCGGCGTAGCCGACGCCGCTCGCCTCCGCCCAGGCCCGCTCCCACACCGGCTGGCTGTCGACGCCGCACCAGCCGACCAGCCCGGGGATGGTGTTCTGGAGGTGTCGCCGGAGCTTCCGGAGCCGCCGCAGCACGAGGTTGTGGTAGTCCCGACCCCAGGCGTAGCTGGCCACCCGCCCGGTGAGCCCGCCCGGGTCCGGCGGGAGCACCTGGCCGTAGTCCATGCCCAGCACCACCACCGTACGGACGCTTCGCAACAACTGCCGGGGATCCAGCCGGGTTCCCACGGTGCGGGCCAGCCAGTCCATGGAACCGTGGCGGCCCTCGGCGATGGCGTCGGTGAGCCGCTCGGGGTGCGCCAGCTCGGGCGTGGTGTATCGGATCCGGCCGAAGCCGTAGCCTCTTGCCGTCGTCTCCAGCTCCGCGCGGGTGCTCACCATGACCGTCTACCCCGCCGCGGATAGACCCCGCTCCACTCGGAGTCCCCGTGCCCCACGAACGGCTGATCATCTGTGGATCCGGCCCCGCCGGCCTCACCGCCGCGCTCTACGCCTCCCGCGCCAACCTCGCCCCCCTCGTCATCGAGGGCCCTCAGCCCGGCGGGCAGCTCACCATCACCACCGACGTCGACAACTACCCGGGCTTCCCCGACGGCATCATGGGCCCGGAGTTGATGGACCGCATGCGCGCCCAGGTCGAGCGCTTCGGGACCCGCTTCGAGATCGACACCGTCGAGACCTGCGACCTCTCGGCCCGGCCCTTCGTGCTCAACTCCGAGAACGGCGTCACCTACACCTGCGACGCGCTCATCATCGCCACCGGCGCGTCGGCGAAGTACCTCGGCCTGGAGAGCGAGACCCGCCTGCGCGGCTACGGGGTGAGCGCCTGCGCCACCTGCGATGGCTTCTTCTACAAGAACGTCGAGCTGGTGGTCGTGGGCGGCGGGGACACCGCGGTGGAGGAGGCCAGCTTCCTCACCAAGTTCGCGTCCAAGGTCTACCTGCTCGTGCGCCGGGACCAGCTCCGCGCCTCGAAGATCATGCAGCAGCGGGCGTTTGACAATCCGAAGCTGGAGGTGGTCTGGAACACCGAGGTGATCGAGGTGCTGGGCGAGAAGAAGGTGGAGGCGGTCCGCCTGCGGGACACCGTCACCGGCGAGACCGCGGTGAAGCCCATCGGGGGCATGTTCCTGGGCATCGGGCACGATCCCAACACCGGGCCCTTCCGGGAGTGGATCACCCACGACCAGAACGGCTACCTCCTCACCGTCCCCGGGCGGACCCAGACCAACATCCCCGGCGTCTACGCGTGCGGCGACGTGCAGGACCACGAGTACCGACAGGCGGTGAGCGCCGCGGGGTCAGGGTGCATGGCGGCCATCGAAGCCGAGCGGTGGCTGGGCGGGCACGGGGGATAGCGTGGGCGACGTCACCGCCCCCCTCGCGGTCATCACCGGAGCGTCGAGCGGCATCGGCCGGTCCACGGCGCTGGCCCTCGCCCGCCTCGGATGGCGCCTCGTGCTGGTCGGGCGCACCGCAGCGCCGCTGGACGCGGTCGTGGCCGAGGCCGTGGCGGCAGGGGGCCGGGCGGTGGCGGAGCCGGTGGACGCCGCTGACCCCGTGGCGATGGAGGCCCTCGCGGCGCGGGTCCTGGCCCGGGACGGCGTACCCGACGCCATCGTGAACTCGGCTGGCTCGGGGGAGTGGCGGTTCCTCGAAGAACTCCCCGCGAGCGCCGGGGGCCGCATGATGGGCGCGCCCTACCTCGCGGCCTACCACGCCTGCGCGGTGTTCATGGCGCCGATGCTGCAGCGGCGGTCCGGGGTGTTCGTGCACGTCGGCTCGCCGGTGTCGTTGATGCCTTGGCCGGGCGCGACGGCCTACGCCGCCACCCGCTGGGCGTTGCGCGGTCTCCACGAGGCGTTGGTGATGGACCTCGCCGGGACCGGCCTCCGCAGCTGCCACGTGGTGCTGGGGGAGGTGCAGACGGCCTACTTCAATCGGGCGGCCGGGAGCCACGACCGCATCCCCGGCGTGGGCCGCTGGATCCCCGTGATGCGGGCCGACCAGGCCGGCGCGATCGTGGCCGGGGTGGTGCAGCGACCCCGTCGCCAGGTCATCCGCCCCTTCCTGCTCTGGGTGTTCGCGGTGACCCATCGGGTGTGCCCGTGGCTGGTCGAAGCGCTGGTCCGCCTGACCGGCACCCGCCGCGGGTCCGCGTCGGGCTGAACCGCCGTCGCCGCATCGCGTTATCCGGCGGTGCGGAGAGCCCATGCTACTGCTTGCCCACGCCGCCCTGGCCCAGGACATCCCCTACGAGCGGTACCAGCTGGCCAACGGCCTGCAGGTGGTGCTGATGGTCGATCGCGCGCTACCGCAGGTGGTGGTGGACGTGTGGTACCAGGTCGGGTCCAAGGATGAAGCGCCGGGACGCTCCGGCTTCGCCCACCTCTTCGAGCACTTGATGTTCATGGGCACGAACCGCCTCCCGGGGAGCGGCATCGACATGACCATGGAGGCCAACGGCGGCTGGAACAACGCCTGGACCATGGAGGACGCCACCAACTACTACGACGTGGGGCCGCCCAACCTGCTCCAGACCCTGCTGTGGATCGAGGCGGACCGCATGGAGGCCCTCGGTCAGGCGATGACCCAGGAGAAGCTCGACCTCCAGCGGGAAGTGGTGCGCAACGAACGCCGGCAGTCCTACGAGGACACGCCCTACGGCGTCGGCTGGATCGAGGTGCCCGAGCTGATGTACCCGAAGGGTCACCCGTACGCGCACACCGTGATCGGGAGCCACGAAGACCTCACCGCCGGCACCCTCC
>JAYVAS010000834.1:0-4911 GCA_043750895.1 Pseudomonadota bacterium | reverse complement strand
CCACCACGAACGCCCGCGTCATGGGCTGGTAGTCGTAGACGAGCCGGCCGTCGGGCCGCGCCACCAGGATGTGCTTGTAGCCGTCGCCCAGCATGGTCTCGACCCGCTTGATGCGGGGGTCGCTCCCGAACACCCGCTGCTCCCAGGCGCGCACCAGCTTCACCCGGGTCTCCATCTCCACGTCTTCCCAGGGCTGGGTGACGGGGTAGCGATCCGCGTAGGTGCGCGACGAGACCGCGACCGGCGCCGAGGTGCGCGCGCCGTCCGCGATCTCGGCCGCGACCCGCGCCGCGGCCACCATCGCCCCGAGGGAGAGGTCTTCGGTGTAGGCGTAGCCGACCGAGTCACCGACGACGACGCGGATGCCGACGCCGAGATCGACGTGCGTGGACGCCCGGTTGACCTTGCCGTCCGACAGGGCGACCGAGGTGGAACCGGCGTGTTCGAAGTAGAGATCGGCGTCGTCCGCACCGCGACCGAGCGCGGCGGACAGCACCTTCTGGATGGCAGCGTCATCGACGCCGAACTGTTGAAACCAGGTCACGAGGACCTCCTGGTGCGGGCGTATCCCGTCAACGATAGGCACCGACGTGGACGCGGCTCATCGTGACGTCCGCGATGCGGTCATCACGTAGGCTGCCCCTCGACAAGCGACACCATCCGCTCCACGAACCGCTGCATCCCGTGCGCCATCATCGACTCGGCCACCGGCCGGATCATCGCCCCGAGGAGGCGGTTCAGGTTCAGGTCCATCGTGATGGACTCGGTGAAGTCGAGGCGGCTCCCCGTCCCCGAGGGCGCGAAGCGGGCCTCGCCCGACACCTCCATGTTCCCGTCCTTGCCGGTCTGCCAGCGTACGGTGTCCCCGGCGCGCGTGAAGTGCAGGGTGTAGTGCCCCGTGAAGGACACCGGCCCGTGGCTCATCGGCTTCAGCCGCACCGCCAGGGTCTGGGCGTCCACCCGGTCGGAGCCGGCCAGCTCGGGGTGGCACGCCACCCAGTTGCCCATGTCGGCGAACAGGCCCGCCGCCTCGCCGGGCGCGCGGGCGAGGACGTGGGTGCTGGTGTGGCGACCGGTGAACACGGGCATGACGACGACTCCTGGAGAGGCGGCAGGGCGCTACCGACGCGCCGCGACCGAAACGATCCGCTGGAGCACCCAATACCAACGGACCATGCCGTGGTCCATGAGCGGCTTCCCGGTGTTGAGGAAGCTCACCACGAGGTCGCGCGCGGGGTCGGCGAACACCACCACGTTCGAGAGCCCGAGGTGGCCGAAGGCCCCCGGGGTGTCGAGCCCGAACAGGCTGAACCGCCGGCCGCCCATCATCACGCCGAGGCCGTAGCGCATGGGGAATCCGAGGGTGCCGTCGAACTGGCGCGGTGTGACCTCGGTGTACAGGCGCCGCACCGTCCGCTCCGACATCACCCGCACCCCGTCCACCGCACCCCCACCGAGCAACATCGCCAGGAACCGCGTCACCTCGCGCGGTTCGCCGATGACGTTCGCGGACGGCAGCACCGCGGTGAGGAACCGGGGGTCGTTGGTGAGACGGACTGCCTCCTCCAGACCGATCCCGATCGACCGCCGGAAGATGGCTTCCATCGCGCCCGGGGCCGGCGGGCCGGTCACCGCGTGGCGCGCCACGTCGGGGATACGGTCCTCGGGCACGCCGTAGTTGAGCGTGCGCAGCCCCAGCGGATCCAGGAGGCGTTCGGCCAGCACGGTGCGCAGCGGGCGACCGGTGGCACGCTCGACGATGGCCTGGATGATCACCCAGCTCGTGATGGGGTGGTAGGCCGCGCGCACCCCCGGCGCCGATTGGGGGCGGAGCGCGCAGATGCCGTCCAGCGGCACCACGCCGGAGGCGAGCGCCCCAGCGACGTCCATCCCGGGCGGCATGTCCGGGATCCCGGCGGTGTGGTTGAGCAGGTGGCGGAGCCGGATGTCCTCCTTGCCGAACCGGCCGAATTCGGGGACCCAGTGAGCCGCCCGCTGCTCGAGATCGAGGAGGCCGTCGTCCACGAGCGCCATCACCAGCGCCGCGGTGACGATCTTGGAGCCCGAGAACAGGTTGAACAGGCTGTCCGGCGTGACGACGTTCCCGGCCGCGCCTCCGGGCGCGTTCTCCAGGTGACCGATGGTGCGGTCGAGCACCACCCGCCCCTGGTGGCGCACGTGCAGGGCGACCGCGGGATGCAGCCCCGTCCGGTAGAGCTGCTGCACGTCCCGCCACACGGCGTCCATCCGCGGGTCCTGGTGGTCCTCCCGACCCACCCGGGTCACCACGTCGGCAGGGTGGATGTCGACGAGGGTGCGGCGCAACGGTGGCGGGAGCGTGGCCACGCTCAGCGCGCCCCGCCCGCGCGGAGGAACAGCCCGAACCAGGTCGCCAAGGCCGCCACCAACCCCGCCGCGCCCACCCACGGCCGACTCGGCTCGAAGAGGAAGGTGACCACGCCGAGGAGGAAGTAGAGCTGGAACTGGTTCATCCCGCCCAGCGTCCGGGTGCGCACGGCCTCGCGGGCCGGGTCGAGGCCGGCGGCGCCCCGCGGGCTCCGGAACGCCGCGAAGCTACACAGCATCACCACGAGGAAGGCGTTGGCGACGGTGTTGGTGAGGCGGGGGATGCCCGGGGTCAAGGCCGCCGCGCCGAGCGCCACCGCCGCGGCGACATAGCCGGGGCCGACCAGCCAACTCCGCCACAGCAGGTTGGGCCGGGCCGATCGCAGCACCATCACCGGGCTGATGGCAACGGCGATCGCGACCAGCCCAGCCCCGTAGGTGAGCCCCGCGCGCAGCATCGGGTCGGGGCTGCGCACCCCCAGCGAAAGCGCGAGGAGACCGATCAGGAGCACCAGCGCCGCCCGTCCCCGCCGGAGCCACGCGTCGGCCGCCTCCGGGATCTCCGACCACGCTCCGAGATCGAGTGCCAGCGCGAGCACGCCCGCCAACAACGCGATGCGAACCGGAAGGTCCGGGGCGCCCCGCTCGGGGGTCCCGAGCGCGATCGCCACCGGAACCAGCCACGCGGCTCCGGCGCTCAACGCGCGCGTCAGGAGCGCAGCGGTCAGCCGGGTCGGGAACCCCGGGCGCGGGACGGAGGGACGCTGCCGACGGGGCATGCCGGGATACTATTCCCGCGTGGCAAGACTCGTATCGAGCGGTGGTCAGTCCGAGGGTCGCGTGTTCGATCTCCTCCCGGGGGAGAATCGCATCGGGCGCATCCCCGGCTGTGAGATCGAGCTGGTCGATCGGAGCCTCTCCCGGGCCCACGCGCGCATCCGGGTCACCGACGATCGGTACGTCCTGGTGGACCAGGACAGCCGGAACGGCACCTTCGTCAACGAGGTGCGGATCCACGCCCCCACCGAGCTTGCCTTCGGAGACGTGATCCGGTGCGGCGACGTCGTCCTCGACTTCGAGGACGACCCCGAGCCGCTGATGGTCAGCACGTTGCCGTGGGAGTCCAACTCCCTCTCCCACGAGTCCATCGACGAGCTCCTCGCGCTGAACACCCCCACCGACAGCGCGCTCTACCTGGGGGTGCTCGGAAACACGGTCCGGCTCCAGTCGAAGCTGAAGATCCTCCTCCGGGTCAGCGAGATCCTGTCCTCACCGGGGGACATCGACGGCGTCCTCGCGCGCGTCCTCGACCTCCTCTTCCAGATCCTCGACATCGATCGCGGCGTGATCCTCCTCGCCGACCCGGTCTCCGGCGTGCTGCGCCCCCAGGTGCAGCGCTCCCGCAAGGGGCTCCTCGGCGGTCGGCGGCTCTACAGCGCCACCATCGTGAACCACATCCGGGACCAGGGCGTTCCGGCGTTGTTCGCCAACCCGCAGGACGACTTCCGCCTCCCCTCCAACCGGTCGATCGTGGGCCAGGCCATCCACTCCTCCATGGGCGCCCCGCTCCGCGCCCGGGGCCGCACCTTCGGCGTCGTCTACGTGGACAACCTCTCCACGCCCAACCGTTTCAGCGGCGAGGACCTCGAGTTCCTCGGGGCCTTCGCCAACCAGGCCGCGATCGCGATCCACAACGCCGAGCTCAACAAGCGGATCGAGTCCGAGGCGCTGCTGCGCAGCAACCTCTCCCGGTTCTTCCCCCCGGCGGCGCTCGCCCGCATCTCCCACCTGACCGACCTCGAGGTCACCGAGACCGAGGTGACCGCCCTGTTCTGCGACATCTCCGACTTCACCGGGCTTGCCGCGCGCATGCGCCCCCGCGACGTCCTGGAGCTGCTCAACACCTACTTCCCCGTCATGGCCCGCGCCGTGTTCCACCACGAGGGCACGCTGGAGAAGTACATCGGGGACGCCCTGCTCGCGGTCTGGGGCGCGCCCACCCCGTACCCGGACCACGCCGACCGGGCGGTGGCCGCCGCGATCGACATGCAGCACACCGTTGCGCACATCAACACCACCCTCGCCGCCCGCGGGACGGAGATCGCCGTCCACATCGGGCTGCACTCCGGGGTCGTGGCGGCCGGCAACATCGGCAGCGACGCCTACCTTCAGTACGCCACCATCGGGGACACCACCAACGTCACCAACCGGGTGGCCAACGAAGCGGGCCCCGGCGAAATCGTCATCACCGCCGCCACCGCGTCCCGGCTGACCCCGGGGCGCTGGACGCTGGTGCCGCTCGGCGCGCGCGTGCTCCGTGGCAAGGGCACGGCGGTCGAGCTGGTCCGGGTCGAAGGGAACCCGGGTACGACCAGGGGCCCGTTGAACGCAGATCCGGCGCGTTAGCTTCGGTCGCCCGAGGTCACCATGGCGCTCACCGTGTACGGCATTCCCACCTGCGGCACCGTCAAGAAGGCCCGCGCCTGGCTCGACGCCCGCCGCCTCCCGTACACCTACGTGGACTTGCGGACGGCACCGCCGACCGCGCTCCAGATCCGGGCCTGG
>JAYVAS010000833.1:0-22802 GCA_043750895.1 Pseudomonadota bacterium | reverse complement strand
ATGAGTGGTGAAGACAACCGGACCTTGAGCCTGGACGATGAGGGCGGGCTGCCCCAGGCGTGGATCGCCGATCGGTACCGCCTCGACGTCCTGATCGGGAAGGGCGGCGGCGGCGCGGTGTGGCGGGCGCGGGACCGGGTCAACGGCAAGATGGTCGCGGTCAAGCTCCTCGCGCCGGAGACAGCGAATCAGGTGGTCCGGGCCGGACGCGAAGTCACGGCCATGCGGCTGCTTCAGCTTCCCGGCGTGGTGCGGCTCCTGGACAGCGGCACCGATCACGACCGGCCCTTCATCGTGATGGAGTTGATCGACGGAACCCCCTTCCCGGGCAAGGGGGTCGAGCCGACCTGGGCGGCGATCGCGCCTCGGGTGCGGGCCTTGGTGGAGGTGCTGCGCCTCGTCCACGCGCAGGGCATCGTCCACCGGGATCTGAAGCCCGGGAACGTGCTGGTGGACGCCGAGGGGCGCCCCACCCTGCTCGACTTCGGGATCGCGCGCGGCGGAGCGCTGGGGCCCACCGTGACCGTCGCCCACGCCGTGCTGGGGACGCCGCAGTACCTCGCCCCCGAACAGCTCCGCGGCGACGTGGTGGACGGCCGCACCGATCTCTACGCGCTGGGCGCGATGCTGTTCGAGATCCTCACCGGGACCCTCCCCCACGCACAGTTCACCGCCAAGCTGCACCAGGACGCACCACCGCTGATCACGCGGGCGCCCGGGGTGCCCGAGCACGCCGCGAACTTCGTGGATCGCCTGCTCGCCCGCTCCCCGGACAGCCGGCCCCGCTCCTCGGACGAGGCCCTCGCGCTCCTCGACCCCGACGCCGATGTCGACGCGGGCTCGATTCCCTACCTGGGCAACGCCCACGTCATCGACGCGATGCTCTCCGCGGCCGCCCGTGGGGCGTCGCTGGACGTGTGGGGGAGTCCGGGGTCGGGCACCAGCCGCCTGCTTCGGGAAGTGGCGAGCCGCCTCCGCGCGAACGGGCGGGTGGTGGTCGAACTCGGCCCCGGGGAACGACCGCTCGAGAGCGTCGCTTCGCTCATCGGGCGACCCACCGACACCCTCGGAAAGCCCCTCGCGGTGGCCGAGGACCGGCTGCGGGAGCGCCTCCGGGACGGGGTGGTGGTCGTCGCGGACCACTACCATCGCCTCGACCGCTGGTCGCGGTCGTTGATCGAACGCTCGCTCGGGGATGGGAGCGTGCTGCGGGCGGCGGACACCCCCGGAGCCCTCCGGCTGGAGCTGTTCTCCGCCACGCTCCTCAAGGAGCTCTTCTGGGGCCCCGACCTGGTGCTCCACCTCTGCGAGGATGCCGCGCGGATCCTCTTCGAGCGCACCCACGGACTACCCGCCGCGGTGACGCGGGAGGTCACCACCTGGGTGGCTGCCGGGCTGGCGCGCTGGGAGTCGGGACGGCTGCGCATCGATCGCCTCGCCCTGGATCGGCTCGATGCGGGCTTGTTCCTCGGCACTCCACCCGGGGCCGCCGGCGCCCCCACCCTCGACGCCCCGCTCGATGACCTGCTCGCGTGGGTGGCCCTCGCCGGCCGGGCCGCCACGCCCGGGCTCCTGCACGAGGCCACCGGCATCCCCACCTGGGAGATCGAGGCTGAGCTGTCCGAACTGGAGGACCGCGGTGCGATCCGCGCCACGCCGGGCGGGCGCATCGAGGCGCTCGCCGTGGCCGGGGCGCTGGGGCGATGGTCTGACGAGAGTCGGCTCCGCGCCCACCGCGCGCTGGCCGCACAGTTGAATCCGGGCGCCCCGGGCCGCATCGAGCACCTCGCCGCAGCGGGCGACGTGCCCGCAGTCGCCGACGAGGCGATGCAGCTCGCCGCGGCCTACCTGCCTGCGGGCGCGGTCGGGCGCGCCATCGGGGTGCTCACCGTCGCCCTGTCGGCGGTGCGGGGGGATCCCCGGGCGCCCCGCGAGAAGGAGCTGGTGGTCGAGCTGGCCCGGGCCGCCCTGGCGGACGGTAGCCCGGCCGCGCTCCGTGGGGCGCGTTTCGAGGTGGCGAAGAGCCCCTCCGGGTTGGACCTCGCCCATCTGCTCGACGCCTGGGATCTCGCCCAGGCCCGGCAGGGAGAGGCCGCCGAGGCGCTCGCCCGCGATCTGCCCCGCTTCCCGGATCCCGAGCTGGACAGCTACCGCCTGTTGATCCCGATTCGGTCGGTCACCGCGCGCAACCTCGACGAGGCCGAGCGGCGCATCCTGGCTCTCGGCAAGGAGCCCGATCCCAGCGGCGTGCTGGCCACCCGCAAGCTGCTGGCGCTGGGCCATGTCCGGTATCGGCAGAATCGGACCGCGGAGGCGGCGGTGCTCTACCAGCAGGTCGCCGAGCAGGAACGCCACGTGTCGCGGCGCGCGTCCGCGCTGGTCAACGCGGGAAATGCCCTGGTCGAAGCCGGGGAGCTGGAGCGGGCCCTGGAGACCTATGCGCGCGCGCGCCTCATCGCGTCCGAGCACCGGTTGGCGGTACTCGAGGCCGGGGCGTTCGTGGGGGAGCGCACCGCCCTGTCGCTCCTCGGCAAGATCACCGAGCCGAACCCGGAGGGGGTCGCCGCGCTCCAGGTGCTGGGGGACCCGGCTTCGTTGGGGCGGCTTGCGCTGATCGAAGCGGTGCTCGCGTGGCGGGCGCGTCAGCGGGATCTGGCAGCGGATCTCGCGCTCGTCGCGTTTCGCGCCTGGGACCGGGAGGGAACGGAGGGGCTCGCCGACCTCGCGTCGATGGTGGGGGCCCTGGCCCGCGACGATCGCTTCGCCATCAAGTCGCTGTGCGACCGATACCTGGCTCAGCCCCACCACGTGCTCGCGTGGCCGATCGTCGGCTTCGCAGCGATGGGCGGGGTGTCGGGCGATCGGGCGGCGGTCGACCACGTGTTCACGGTGGCCGCCCGGTCCGGGAGGCTCACCTCCGGGGTTCTTTCCTTCGCGGAGGCTTGCCGGGCCGTCGGCCGTTAAAGGCTCGCTGGCCGAGCGGGCGTGGCGCCGCGGTCGTCCGAACCCTCCGAGGGGTACCTCTATGTTGACCTTCGTATCGCTGGCGCTGGCCATGAACTCCCCCGAGGAGGGTCCGTGGCAGACCTTCGCGTGCATCGACTCCAACGGGGTCTGCCAGGCCGGGGCCTTCCTCGGTGAGGGCTGGGCGACGGATCCGGGCGCGGGTGCCGCGTGGGCAGAGTTCGGCGAGCGGACCGCCAACACCTCGTTCGTGACGACCACCCAGCCCTGGTACGTGCTGGTTCCGACGAGCCCGGGCTCCCTGACCTGTCCGAACGGGAGCGGGAACTGTCAGAAGGTGGCGGTCACCACCACCTCCACCCATCGGCCGAAAGCGACCTTCGGCGACGCCGCGAGTGGCACCGCCTCGTACCTCGAGTGGCATCCCAACGGGAAGTACGAGGTGACCGCCTACATCCTGAACACCGGCGCCAAGTACACGGGGCGGTACTACGTGTCCGGAAGCGGCGAAACCCGGTCGGAGCGCCTGTGCACGCCGATCGGGTTCAAGTGGCCGGGCCGGAGCGATTCCGAGTCCGACTCGGCCGTCACCTGGCGCATCAAGTGGACGGACAACTCCGCACCCCCGGCGGGCTGCCCCGTGGGCTGGAAGACCTGGGACTTCACGGTGGACCTGACCCCTTGAAGCCCAGGGGGTCGTCACCGCTGGCGGCGGCCCTCGGCTTCGGAGTGGGAGCCCCCGCGGGAGCCGCCCCCCTGGCCGTTGGAGCCGTTGGACCCACCGGAGCCGTTGGACCCGCTGGAGCCGTTGGACCCACCGGAGCCGTTGGACCCACTGGAGCCGTTGGACCCGTTGGAGCCGTCGGACCCGTTGGAGCCGTCGTCGCTGGACTGCCCGCGACCGTCCTCGCGACCGTCGTTCCGCTCCTTGTAGCGCTCGTGGGCTTCGCCCCGCGCTTCGGCACGATCGTCCCGGTGGCCGCGGCTGTCGTAGCGATCGTGGTCGTGGTCGTGGCCGCGGTACGCGCTCACGCTCGCCCCGCGCCAGTAGCCCTCGACCCAACGGCCGTGGGAGTAGTAGCCGTCCGACCAGGCGTAGCCGTACCGACTGACCGGGCGCCAGTAACCGTCCACGTAGTTCGGGCCGACCCAGTAGCCGTTGACCCAGGCGTACCCGGGGCGGCTGTGGGCGGGGACGTAGTAGCCGGGCTGCCAGTTGCCCCAGGCGTCCCAGTAACCCTCCACCCAGACGTAGCCGGAGCGCGGACCGGCGCGGTAGCCGGGCGACCAGGGGTCGACCACGACGCGGATGCCGGGAACTGCGACGTTGACGTGGACGCCCGCCTCGGCGGGGTTCGAGATGAGACCAGCGATGAGGGCCAGGGTGGTGAACATTTGTACCTCTGCGACCATTGACGACGGCCGGCGTTTCCCATTCACCCTGTTGTCGGCGTACACAAAAGCTGACATGCCCTCCCCCATCGATCGCGCCCTGTACGACCCCCTCACCTGGCCCGCCCTCGCGGAGCGGGTCTACGCGCGAAGCTGGCTCTGCCTCGGCCTCGCCCCGGCGCCCGGGCGCATGTCTCCGGTCACGCTGCTCCCCGGGGTCCTCGACGAGCCGCTGCTGATGGTCACCTCGGCGACCGGCGAGACGCGGGTGTTTGCCAACGTGTGCACCCACCGCGGAGCCGTCCTGTGCACCGCCGCGGGGCCCGCCGACGGGCTCCGTTGCCCGTACCACGGGCGGCGTTTCGACCTCGACGGGCGCGTCACCGCCGCGCCCGGCTTCGACGTGCCCCCCGAAGAGCCGCTGCCGACGCTGCCCGTGCGTCGGGTGGGGCCGCTGGTGTTCACGACCCTCGGGGACCCCGCCGACTGGCCCGAAGGCGCCGCGGTCCTCCCCGATCGTCTCGGCGCCTTCGACCTCGCCGGGCTCCGGCACGATCCGGCCGGGGACGAGGCCTACGAGGTGGCCGCCCACCCGCTCCTCTACGTCGAGAACTACCTCGAGGGCATGCACATCCCATTCGTGCACCCGGCGCTGAACCGGGCGCTGGACTGGCGCGCCTATCTGACCGAGCCGGTGCCTGGGGGCGTGCTGCAGGTCGGGCTCGCCGCCGCGGGGGTCCCGGCGTTCCACCCCGCACCGGGCCATCCCGATCATGGGCGCGCCGTCGCGGCCTGGTACCTCGCGCTCTTCCCGGCGACCCTGCTGAACTACTACCCCTGGGGCCTGTCGGTGAACCTCGTGGATCCCGTGGACGCGGGCCACGTACGCATCCGCTACTTCCGGTTGGTGAATCGCCCGGAGCTGCTCGGGCTCGGCGCCGGCGCCGGGCTCGACGTCGTCGAGGCCGAGGACGACCAGATCGTGGAGCGGGTTCAGCGCGGGGTGCGGAGCCGGCTGTACCGAGGGGGCGTCCTCTCCGATCGGTGGGAAGTGGGCGTGGCGACCTTTCAGGCGTGGGTTCGCGCCCGAATCCGTTAGGCGGGAGTATGTCCTGGACTCCCGGCTCCCCCGCGATGAAGGCCTTGTGGGGCATCGATCCAAACGTCACCTTCCTCAACCACGGCAGCTTCGGCGCCACCCCGAGGCGCGTCCTCGCGGAGCAGCGGCGTTGGCAGGATGAGATGGAGCGGGAACCAGTGCGGTTCCTCGCCCGGGAGCTCGGACCGCGCTTGCAGGCAGTACGGGGGCAGGTGGCCGCCTTCCTGGGTGCCGACCGTGAGGGCCTCGTCTTCGTCCCGAACGCCACCACCGGAGTGAACGCCGTCCTCCGTTCGCTTCCCTGGCAGCCGGGCGACGAGATCCTGCTCGCCGACATGTCGTACAACGCGGTCAAGCAGACGGTGCACTACCTGAGGGACCACTTCGGCGTCGTCCCGGTCGAGGCGGTGGTCCCGTTTCCCCTCCAGGAACCGGCGGAGGTCACCGCGGCCTTCGAGGGGCGCATCGGACCGAAGACACGCCTCCTGCTCGTGGATCATGTGGTGTCACCGACCGCTCTGGTCTGGCCGGTCGCCGATCTGGTGGCCTTGGCCCACGCCCACGGCGTGCCGATCCTGGTGGACGGGGCCCACGCGCCGGGCATGCTCGACGTGCAGATCGATGCGTTGGGTGCTGATTTCTATACCGGAAACCTACACAAGTGGGCCTACGCCCCCAAGGGCACGGCGGTGCTCTGGGTGGCTGCGCCGTACCGCGACCGTATCCATCCCGTCAGCATCTCGCACGCCTACGGGCAGGGCCTGCTCGCCGAGTTCGATTGGACGGGCACCGCGGACCCGTCGGCATGGTTGGCCGTGCCGGCCGCGCTGGATTTCCACGCCGGCCTCCCAGGACTTCGGGAGATCTGCCATCGCCTCGTCCAGGACGGGCGACGGGTGATCGCCGACGCGCTCGGGGTCCCGCTCCCACACCCGGACGACCCGCGGTTGTATGCCAACCTGGCCGCCATTCCGGTGCCCGGGCCCTTCTCGGGAAACCCGGGCGACGCGGCCGCGCGCACCGCCGCGCTCTACGCCTCCCACCAAATCGAAGTGCCGTTCACCACCTACGATGGCCGGCTCTGGGTTCGCATCTCCGCCAACGCCTACAACGCCCCCGAGGACTACCGACGCCTGGCCGATGCCCTGGTGCAGACGTGTTGATCCTGTGGTCTCTCGCCTGCGACGCCTACCCGGCCTGCGGCGAGGACGAGACCCGTCGCGACGGCAAGTGCTGGCCCTACGAAGCGGGCGAACCGGTACGCTCGACCGGGTGGGATCCCGCGGTGGGCACGTCCTGGCAGGTGCAGTACACCGAGACGCTCGATCGGGACGTCCCCGCGGACGTGTTCGACATCGACCTGTTCGACACCGAAACCACCGAAATCGACCTCCTCCGTGCCAACGGCCGCCGCATCCTCTGTTACTTCTCCGCCGGCTCCTATGAGGACTGGCGCCCCGACGCCGACGCTTTTCCCGCCGCCACCTTGGGGAAGCCCCTCGACGGTTGGGAGGGCGAGTGGTGGCTCGACATCACCAGTTCAGTGGTCCGGGACTTGATGCGCGACCGCATCGCCCTCGCGTCCGAGAAGGGTTGTGACGGGGTGGACCCTGACAACGTGAACGGCTTCGTGAACGACACCGGCCTGAACCTCACGGCCACGATGCAAGCCGAGTACAATCGATTCCTGGCAGATACTGCGCATCGCAACGGGCTCTCGATCGCCCTGAAGAACGACGTGGAGCAACTCGCCGAGTTGGCCTCCTGGTTCGACATGGCTGTCAACGAGGAATGCATCGCCTACGAGGAGTGTGACGGGTACACGGTGATGACCGACGCCGACAAGCCCGTGTTTCATATCGAGTACGTCGACGATTGGGCGGATGCCGAACAAAAGGCCACGGAGGTGTGTGGCCGCGGCCCCCCCATGGAGACGCTGATCAAGACCTGGGAGTTGGGTCCGGAGTTCCTGCCCTGCCCGGCCGGCTGACCGCCCGCCGCTGCGCGCAGAGTGCGGCGAGCAGGAGGAGTCCGGCCGCGGTGGCGGGCGGTGAAGCGGTCGCGCACCCGCACCCAGGAGCGGAGGGAGCCTCCTCGTCGACGGCGACGGGCACCGGACGAGTGGAGAAGGTGAACGACCAGGGTTCGGTCATGGTCTGTTCGGCGATGCTGGTCGCGTAGGGACCGACGGTGACGGTGAAGTCCTCGTCCAATGCCCAGTCCTCGTAGGGCTGGAGCAGGACGACGTGGGAGCTCTGGCCGTAGTACACCCGCGGTTCGGGCGCGTAGACGTGGCCGGCGCCGTCGGTGACCGTGATCGTTCCGGGGGGGAGGGAGTCGGGGATGAGGCCCCGCGAGAAGACCAGGACGACACGGCTCTCGATCGAGGCGGCTTGTGTCGGGTGGCCGAACCCCCCGTCGGGGGGAAAGGTGCCGAGGACCGGCGGGTCGAAGGCGTCGTCACCCTGCAGGCGCGCCCACAGCTTCTGCCAATACCAGGCGACGGCGACCGCTTCGTCCGCCGGGCGACCCACCGCCGCCGGGTCTTCGAGGTGCGTGGTGGCCCACGGCCACTCGGCTTCGTACCCTGCCACCGCCTCCGGGTTCGCCGCGGCGAGCGTGACGTAGTTCACGGCGAGGCCCGTCAACGCCTGGCCGTCCTCGAGCGTGTCCTGGGTGACGGTGTGGCCCTGGCGCGCGAACAGGGACGGCATGATCTCGGGGACCCACAGCGGCGGTACCGGCTGCCCGCCCGTCAGCGCCATGAACGCGACGTCGGTGGCCTCGTCGAAGGAGTTCGCGTAGTCGGAGTCGGCGTCGTAGACGCGCACCCGTTCGATGTAGTTGGCGTCGAACACCTGGTCGCCCATGCCGTGACTCGCCATCCCCAGCAGGAACGCGGCGTGCTGCGCGGCCTCCCCGGTGTACGGCGGTGGGCCCCAGGTGTCCCGGATGTAGTCGAGGAGCTCGGACTGCATCGGCTCCCAGTGCGCGATCTCGCCGTAGCCGTCGCCCACGGCGTAGCCCCCGTCGGGGAACTGGGCCCCATTCCGGAGGGCGTCCTCGATCGCCGGGTCGTTCACCAGCTCCTTCAGGTCACCCTCGGGGAGCGTTTCCCGGGCGGCGAGGGTGATCCAGACGTGCGTGCTGAGGCCGTTGGCGAGGGCGATACTTGCGGTCAGGAAGATCATCGGAGGGCGATTCTACTCCCAGGTCGGCACCGCGCCGTCGACAATCGCCCGCATGTCGGCGGGGAGCGGCGCCTTCACGCGGAGCGCCTGCCCGGACACGGGATGGGGGAAGGTGATCGCCCGCGCGTGCAACGCATGACGGGGAAACCGGAGCGCGGCCTTCACCGCGTCCGTCGGCCCCTGTTTGATGTACTCGAGGAACACGCTGTCTGGCTGACCGTAGATCTTGTCGC
Source organism: Pseudomonadota bacterium (assembly GCA_043750895.1). GTDB lineage: Bacteria > Myxococcota_A > UBA796 > UBA796 > SXON01 > JAYVAS01. The sequence goes on along the minus strand of JAYVAS010000833.1, from coordinate 13,923 downwards.
CGAGGATCGGGTGACCGAGGATGTCGAGGTGGGCGCGAATCTGATGGGTCCGGCCAGTCAGAGGTCGACAGGCGACCAGCGACCACGCCGGCAGTCGCTTGAGCACGGTGAAGCTGGTACGGGCACTGTCGCCGTCGGCCTGCGGCCCCCGTTTGAGCTCGATGTCACTGCCGGTGGCGGGGCCGAGCGGAGCGTCGCACACCGCCGTGTCCCAGGGGGGCGTGCCGTACACGAGGGCCACGTAGGTCTTCCCCACCATCCGGGTCTGGAAGAGCTCCTTCATCTTACGGTTCACGGTGGGGTTCTTGCTGAGCACCACCACCCCGGAGGTCTCCCGGTCCAGCCGGTGGGAGAGGTCGACGTCGTCGTTCGGGCGCGCGCCCCGGGCGAGCCCCACCAACCCGTAGGACCACTTCTGCCCGACGGAGTGGACCAGAAGCCCGGCCGGCTTGTCGAAGACGAGCAGCGCGTCGTCCTCGTAGACGATCGGCGGCAGCGGGGGAGGCGGGGCGTCGGGCGCGAGCCCGGGGATGTAGATGCGGAGGATCTCGCCCTCGGCGAGGGTCGTGCTCGGCTTCAAGGAGCCGCGGCGGTCCGAGAGCACCATGCCCTCCCGGATCAACCGCGCGAACGCGCTCCGGGACCAATCCGAGAAACGGACAGCGAGGTAGGCGTCGAGCCTCCGGCCGGCGCCCCGCGCGTTGACGTCCACGACCCGATGGGCTTGTTCCACGTGGAACGGTTCGGCCGGGGGAGCGCGCTTCATCACGTCGCTCCTACTCCGGCGCCGGTCGGGGTGGTGGCAGCGGGGCGGTCGGGCTAGGCCTCCGGGTGACCCTTCGTCGTCTCCCCAAGATCGTGGCTGCCGCTTGGATTGTCGTGGCGGTGGGCCTCACCCTGCTGGTGGGCCCTTCGCTGGGGTGGCGGGGGTGGATGTGGCTCGGCCTCCACCATGTCTTGTGCATCTTCGGTGCCGGGTGGGAGCTCTGGGTACGATCGGGCCCGGCGCAGGGGGCGCTTGGGCGGGAGCCGCCGGCGGCCGGTAGGGAACGGTAGGGGCGACGGGCGACGGGCTCGCCCGCGCTGGCCCGGCGGAGCCCCTGCCCCCGTTTCTTGTTAGTCGAGTCGGGAGCATGACCACGACCGCCCAGCCGCCGGGTCCTCCCGAAGCCTCGAACGGCCCCTCCACGCCCCACGAGGGCCTCATCGTCGGGCGGTTCGAGCTGGAGGAATTCGTCGGGGAAGGACGGCTGGGCTCGGTCTGGCGCGCGCGCGACCTCGGCACCGGCATCGCGTTCGCGATCAAGTTCGTGGTGGATCCGCCGCCCGATGTGGTGTCGCGTCTCGAGAACGAGATGCGGGCCTGGCGCTGGGTGCGCCAGCGCAACCTCGTGCCCATCACCGAGGTGGTGGACGATGGGGGCCTGGTCGGCGTGGTCTGTCCGTTCGTGGAGGGGACGCCGCTCTCGGACGTCCTGACCGACGGCTCGGCGATGGAGTTGTCCGAGGCGATTCCGCTCTTTCGCGCGTTGCTCGACGCGTTGACCACCGCCCACGCCGCCGGCCGGGTCCACGGCGCCCTCTACCCCGCGAACGTCCTCCTCGAGATCGACGAGGTGCGCATCAACCCCCGCGTCACCGACGCGGGTCTGGGAGTCGCGCTCGGTCTGCCGGTGGAGACCAACCCGGCGCGCGCCCGCTACGTCGCGCCCGAAGTGGGCGTCGACGGCAGCGGGTCGGTCAGCGCCGACGTCTTCGCCCTGGGCGTGATGCTCTACGAGATGGTGTCCGGGCAGCCGCCGTTCACGGACCGACCGATCCCCGAGGCGGGGAGGGTCGAGTACACCCCCCTCGATGTGCGCGTTCCCGACTGCCCCGCACTCCTCGCGCGGGCGGTGGATCGTGCCCTCATGGTGGATCCCGCCGACCGCTTCGACACCGTCGTCGCGTTCAAGGGCGCGATCCTTCCTCTGGATCGGTGGCTGGCAGACGAGCCCACCCAGCTCAACGGCTCCGACTGGGGGGATGTGCCGGTTCGGAGCTCGATTCGTACGCGGACACTGTCCCGCGACGGCACCGATCCCGGCCGTCGGCCCGCCGCCGCAGCCGAGCCCGTCGCGCCGGTGGCGCCGGTCGTACCGGTTGCCCCGGCGGCGCCGGTCGCCCGAGTTCCGGCGCCCGTCCGTCCCACCGCCCCGACGCCCATCGCGGTGCCACCGCCCGAGCCGCCGGCGCGGACGGCGCCCGCAGCCGCTCCAGCCGGGGTGGTACCGGTGGCGCGGACACCCATGGTGATTCAGCTCGCCCCCGAACACGTCCACGCCGAGAACGCCGACCTGGTCCGAGAGCTGGGCGAGCTCAATGCCACGCCCGACGTCGCGACACGCTGGGGGGTGCGCTTCTTCCAGTACGCCGTCGCGCCGGTGGGGCTGGTGTTGGTGTTGGTCCTCGGTCAGTCCTGGCGGGCAGGGGAGGCCCTCCACGACGCCCGCCTCGCTCACACGCGTGCTCGTACCGACGTAGACGCCGACGTCGCGGCGGCGGGTGGCTACGTGGAACGGCTGATCGCCCTCGGGGCCCCGCGCGAAATCATCGAGCCGCCCCTTCTCGCACTGCGGCGCGAGAAGGACCTGCTCACGCGCTCGGACGACGTGGACGCAGTCCGGGACCTGCTGGCCTCGGTGATCCGCAACCTCCCCGCGCCCACGAAACCCGAGGACATCCTCGAGGATCGTGTGCTCAAGAAGGGCATCGACGGCCTCGGCGGCAACAGCGCCGCCCATGAGGCCGCCGTGACCGGTCTCGCCGACGCGGAGGCGATGCTGCTCTCGCGTTTCGCGGACGAGTGGGGCTTCGCGGAGGACGACCCGGTCAACGCCGTCCTGGATCGTCTGATGGGCACGCCCCCGGCCGAGTGACCCGCGGGCCCGGCCTGGCTAGGGCATCGAGAGGCCCCATCCGAGGTAGACGATGCCGATGCCGAGGACGAGCCATCGGGACGCCGTCTGGAAACCTTCATTGGACCACCGGTTCAGGATGGCCGTGCCGATGACGGTGCCGACGGCAGCCCCGACCAGCACCGCGCCGACGGTGACAGGCGCGATGGTGCCGGCAGGGACCATCTCGTAGAAGAACCCGATCTTGAGGAAGTGGGACAGGGTCTGCGTCGCCGCCTTGGTGCCCACCACCGCGTGACGGTCGAGGGTCCTGTCCAGAAAGAACAGGTCGAGGACCGGCCCCGCCACGCCGGCGATCATCTGCAGGCCGGCCACGAGGAAGCCGGCGAGGGTCGCCGCCGGCGCCCACGCGAAGGTGAGCCAGCGGCTCCGTGGCGCGAGGCGGGCGGCGATCGGCAGCGCGCCGAGCAACAGGTACACGGTCTTGGCGTCCGGGACATACGCCACGACGCGGAGGATGGCCCACGCGAGCCCGGCCCCGAGCGCGTAGAGCGCCAGCCCCCGCCGGTCGATCTGGCGGGCGTGGAGCCCGGCACGCAGACCGTTGGCGAGGAGCTGGGTGAGTCCGTGGAGCACCATCGCGGCCTCGACCGGGAGCAGCGCGGTGTAGACGCCCATCAGCACCAGGCCTCCCGCCATCCCGAAGATGCCGGAGAGGATCGCGGTGCCGAGCGCAGCGAGGGTGAGGAAGAGGAGGGTCATGGGCACCTCGACCCCAGGAGAACGCGGGCGATATCAGTCGTCATACGAATCATTGACTGGATGATATAGTCGTATTTCGACTATGTTGGACGAGCTCGACGCCTTGCGCGCCCTGAACGAGACCGGAACCACCGGTCGGGCGGCGATCCGCCTCCGGATCACCCAGTCGGCGGTCTCCAAGCGGATCCGCGCCCTCGAGGCGCGGGTAGGGTACCCGCTCGTCGAGCCTGCCGGCCGGCGCGTACGACTCAACCCGGCTGCCGAACACCTCCTCGCCGAGGCTGAGCCGCTGCTCCATCGCCTGGCCGAGGTCCTCACCGGACCGGACAGCGCGCGGCCCACGCTCCGCGTGGCGGCGTCCCATTCGTTGCTCGCGTCGTGGCTGCCGGCGGCCTTGGCCCACGCGGCGGCCGGGGTGGATCTCGACCTCCGGGTACACCGCGGTCCGGCGGTGTTGGAGTGGCTCCGGTCGGGGGAGCTGGACCTGGCGGTGTGCGCCGAGGGGACTCCCGACGGCTCGCTCGTCACCCTGCCCCTGCTCGACGAGGCGATGGTGCTGGTCCCGTCCGGCCTCACCCCGTTCGTGCCGAGCGGGGTAGTGCCGGTCATCACCATCGAGGCGCACTCCTTGACCTGGGCGGCGCTGACGCCGCGCATCCGGCGGCGCGCGGACTCCTGGGGCTGGACGGTCGCCCCGACCCGGACCATCGAGTCGTTCCCGGCGGTGGTGCAGCTCGCCCGCGCGGGTTTCGGGCACGGACTGGTCCCGCTGCCGCTCGCGCTCGCCGCCGGCATCCCGCGGGACTGCTGCCTCCCCTTCCCCGGCCTGGGGCTGCACCGCCGGATCGTCGCGGTGGCGCGCCAACGGACGCTGCTGCGTCCCGCGGTGGCGGCGCTGGTCGAGCGGCTGGCCGCGGCGGTTGCGGGAGCGGACGCGGCCAGCGGCGCCCGTCCGCCGGTTTCCTGATACGCTCGGCCCAAGCCGCACCCGTGACTGCGCCGTCCGCCCGTCGTTCGTTTCCCCTCGTGGGCGCCCTCCTGGGTCTCGCCTTCGCGGCCTCCGGCGCTGCCGGCCTCGTCTACCAGGTGCTCTGGGTGCGGGAGCTGTCGCTGGTGTTCGGGGTCACCACCTTCGCGATGTCGGTCGTGGTCTCCTCGTTCATGGGCGGTCTCGCCCTGGGGAGCGCGCTCGCGGGGAGGTGGTTGGTCCCCCTCGGGCGGCCGCTGGTCGCCTACGCCCTGCTCGAGCTCGCCGTGGCGGCGGCGGCGTTGCTCGTGCCCGCGGGGGTCGGCTTCGCCGGCGTGGTGCATCGGGGGGTCGTCCCTCCGGACCTCCCGGTGTTGGCCGACGCGCTCGCCCAGTTCGTTCTGGTCGCCCTGGTGTTGCTGGTCCCCACGACCGCGATGGGGGCCACGCTCCCGGTGCTGTCCGCCTGGGTCGTGCGCGAAACGGCGACCCGCGGTCGGAGCCTCGGCCGTCTCTACGCGCTCAACACCGCCGGGGCGTGCGCGGGGACCCTGTTCGCGGGGCTGTACGCGATCGAGAACCTCGGGATCGCCACCACCAACCTCCTCGCGGCCGGCGTCAACACCGCAGCGGCGGTCGCCGCGCTCGTCCTGTCTCGGGTGGCGGGCTCACCCGCCGAGCCGGTCGCTTCCGAGCCGGCAGTCGTCCTCCCCGCGTCCCGGGACGGCGACGGGTGGATGCCCGGCACCGCGATTCGCGTGGCGGCGGCGGTGGGCCTGCTCTCCCTGGCCCTGGAGGTCGCGTGGACCCGCCTGCTCGGTCAGGTGCTGTTGACCACCACCTACGTCTACTCGGTGTTGCTCACGGTGGTGATCGGGGGGATCGCCCTGGGCAGCGCCTTCGGGGCGGGCATCGCGGCCCGCACCCGCCGTCCCGGCGTGTGGTTCGGCTGGATTGAGCTTCTACAGGGAATGGTGGTCCTCGCCGCCCTGCCGCTGCTCGCCCGTGCCACCACCGGCACCGCCGAGACGGTGGACGTCCTGGTCGGGGACGCCGGGGCCCGGATGCAGGTCCTCTTCGCCATCGCCGTCCTCGCGGCCGGTCCGGCGGCGCTCTGCATGGGCGCGACCTACCCCCTGCTCGCCACCATCGTGACCCGGGGGGACGCCGGCGTGGGGCGCGCCGTAGGGCGGATGTACAGCGCGAACACCGTGGGGGGCATCGTCGGCGCCGCGGTGGCCGGCTTCCTCCTCCTCCCCACGGGCGGTGTGCTGCCCAGCCTCGTCCTGCTCGCCGTCGCCAACCTGGGGTTGGGGATCTGGGCGGCGTGGCCCAAGGGCGGTGACACATCGATGTATCGGATCGGTTTCGGGCTGCTCCTGGCGGCGGGGCTCGGGAGCGCGGTGGCCGGCTCGCGCGTGCACCTGGAGGACATCTACGCGGCCCGACTCCCCCCGGGGAGCCGCATCCGCGCGCTCGAGGAGGGGGTGGTGTCGACGGTCATGGTGGCCGATCACGCCGAGCCGGCGGTGCGGCGCATCTGGATCAACAGCAGTTGGGTGGCGGGTACGGGCGGCTCCCACAAGATGCTCGGCCACCTCCCCATGCTGTTCGGGCGGGATCCGCGGCGGGTGCTCGGGGTGGCCTTCGGGACCGGTCAGTCGTTCGGGACGACCCTGCTCGACGGCGCCGAGCGCCTCGACTGCGTGGACCTGAATCCGGACGTGGTCCGCCTGGGGGGCGCGTGGTTCGCCGACGTGAACCACCACCTGCTCGATCAGCCCCAGGTGCACGTCCACATCCAGGACGCACGCCGCTTCGTCACCCGTCCCGACACCACCTACGACGTGGTGCTGATGGAGCCGCTCCAGCCCTGGTCGGCCGGCGCGGTGAACCTGTACACCCAGGAGTACTACGCGTCCTTGCGCGACGTGCTCGCGCCCGGCGGTCTGGTCGGTCAGTGGATGCCGATCGACGACGTGACCCCGGAGATGACGCGCTCGGTGATCGGGACCTTCGCGTCGGTGTTTCCCGACACCTACGTGTTTCTCGACAACTACGACATCTGGCTGGTCGGGGCCCGCGAACCGCTCTCCCTCGACCTGCCGGGCGTCACCGCCCGCATGGCCCGACCCGGAGTGCGGGAGGACCTGGACGGGATCGCCTACCCCGACATCGAGAGCGTCCTCGCCACCTGCGTCATGGGACCGGAGGCGCTCCCCGGGTACGTCGGCGGAGCACCGTTGCTCACGGACGACCGGCCGTTCATGGAGTTCGAGGCGCCGCGCACGATGGGCGGCAAGTGGTTTCGGTCCAACGTCGCGGCCATGGCGGCGCATCTCGCGTTTCCAGCGGCGTGGAGCACGGCGGCGCCGACGCTCCCGCTCGGGCTTCGCGATGGCAGCGCGGCGCGGGGTCTGCTGGAGGGTATCGCCGCCCGCGAGGCCGGAGATCGGGTGTCCGCCCATGCGTGGCTGCGGGACGCCTGGCGATCCGCTCCGGAGGTGGGGCGGTTGCGCGCCAAGTACCGCGACGCCACCGCCGACCTCGCGGCGGGCCAGGCACAGGCCGGTGCGGGTGCGGAGGCCGAAGAGAGCTATCGGGCTCACCTGGACGAGGACCCAGGCTTCGCCGCCGGCTGGCTGAACCTGGGCGTGCTCGCGGCCCAGCGAGGGGATGGACCGGCCGCGCGCGACGCCTGGGACCGTGCCGCCATCGACCCGGCCTTCGTGGCCCGGGTGGACGCGGCGCGGGCCCTGTTGGCGGCGCAGGAGCAGGGCGAGCTGGGAAAGTAGCGCGCGGCCCGCGCACACCCCGCGCGCACCCTCCGCGGATCACCCCCCCGCGTCGGCGACGATGATCTCCTCCAACGAGGACCAATCCCCGAACCCGACCTGGATGTCGACGATGGTGAGATCGGGCGCGACCACGACGAACGTGGGGTAGCCGAAGTCGTCGGGGATCTGCTGGCCGACCACCGACAGGCCCCAGACGCGGTCGGCCAGGACCGGGCTGGTGAGCGCGAAGCCGTCGATCCAGTCCTGCAGCTCCGCGTGGGTGGGGGTCCCGGCAGTGTTGGACAAGGACGGGGCCAACAGCGTGATGACGTGGACCGGCAGCCCCTGCGCCTCGAGGCTCGCGACGAAGGCCTCCTCCTCGTCGGCTGCGCTCTGGCACGGGCCGCAGTCCATCGCGGAGATGTCCACGATCAGGTAGGTCCCGGCGAAGTCGTGGAGGCGGACCGGCTCTTCGCAGATGTCGGCGAAGATGCCGTCCGGCAGCGTCGCCCCGATGGCGGCCGCGTAGTCTCCCGTGTAGGGGGCGGGATCGGCCTTCGGCCAGCCGCACGCGTAGGTCTCGGGGGCGACGAAGCCACGGTTGGGGTCCCCGGCTTCGACGCCGAGGGTGAGCACGCCGGCGATGTCGAAGCCGAAGTCCTCACCCAGCTCCTCGGCGGTGGCGGTCTGGGAGATGGTGAGCTGGTCCCCGTCCAGCGTGGCGGGGCCGCGTTCGGTCAGCCACGAGCCCGCGCCGCGGTACCAGACGCCGCCGCCGTAGCCGAGGTATTCGGTGGCCAGGGGTTCGCTGGTGGAGACCAGGGCGAAGCAGTCTTCGAGCCCGGCGGTGAGGTCGACGTCGGCGAGGAACACCCCCTCGCACGCGGGGCAGAGCCAGGGTGCCGAGGCGTCCTCGGCGCCGGTGTAGGTCCGGGTGTAGCTGCAGTCCGCCATGCCGGCGGCCTCCGAGTCGGGCCCGAAGTCGACCGACCAGGTGACATCCCCCACCAGCGTGGCGCGCTCGCCCTCGGTCGGGGTGGGCGGGGTGTCCGTGTCCGTGTCGGTCACGTCGTTGCCGGGGAGGGTGTCCTTCGAGACGTCCTCCACGGGCGTGCAGGCGACGAGGAGCAGGAGGGTGGGCGACATGGGCGATCCGGTACTCGGTCAGTATAGGCCCGGCCGGGTAGATGCGCGGATTTCCCTGATCAGTCCTGGCACACCCGGGCGCGCTCGTAGGGGTCGTCGGCGAAGGTCCAGGGCAGGATGGTCCGGACCGGCGGTGGGCCCGCGATCCAGTCGGCGTGGAGGTTGGCGCCGCCGCGCTCCGAGTAGGCGCGCGGGAGCCAGGGGAACGGGGGTGAGGCGACCCCCTCCCAGACGACCTTCGAGCACGGCACGTCCACCCCCTGCGGCCAGGCCTGCCGCGGCATGGCGACGCGCTCCCCCGGCTGCGCCCGCGATCCCGCGTCGAGGGCGGTCCAACCCGCGGCTTCGAGGGTGTGCTGCCAGCCCCAATGGCCGGTGAAACGACCGACGCCGAGCCCGGCCGCTTCGCGCGCCAGCCGCGTCACGCCCTGAGCGCTGAAGTGATCGTCGGCCAGCAGCAGTACGCCCAGGCAGGTGTGGACCAGGACCAGGCGTCGCACCTGGCTGCCCAGCGGGAGGGCCAGCAGGACGCCGGGGAGGAACGGCAGCCAGTACCGGGTCGCCACGAACCGGAGGGCCAGCAGGAACAACACTCCGCCGCCCACCCACGCGCCGAGGAACGCCCGGTCGTTGCGGCGCGCGGCGATGGCGGCGAGGCTCGCGCCGCCGGCGGCGGCAAAGGCGGCACCCACCCACCCGTAGGGAGCGCCGACGATCGCGCCGACCACGCCGCCGACCGCGATGCCCCGCGTCCACCGGAACACCGGGAGTGCGGCCGCCCCACCCAACATGGCCAGAGCCGCCGCCAGCTTGTGGGCATGGTCGGCCGACGTGTTGGCCACCGACTGGAACGCGGTCATCGCCAGGAAGTGCCAGGCGCCGTAGGCCGACAGGTCGTGCGCCGCCAGGAGCAGGAACGGGACGGCGGCCGCGAGCGCAGACCACGGCGCGCGGCCTCGCCGGAACGCGTAGAGGGCGAGCAGCGGCAGGAGGGTGATCCCGCTGTAGCGAAAGAGCGCCGCGGCGCCGGCCAGCAGGGCCCAGGGCCAGGCGCGCTGTCCCTTGTCGGTGGCGTCGACGAAGCCACCGATGCCCAGCAGGGTGCACGCGTAGAGCGGCAGGTCGGGGAGGAGCGCGGTGGTGGAGAGGAGCACGATCGGTGCGGTGAGCAGCAACAACGCGCCCGACTCGCCGTCGTCGAGGAAACGCCGGCCCAGTCGGACGGCCCCGAGCAGGGCCAGACCCAACCAGGGGAGCATCCATGCCCGCTGGGCCCAGACCGGGAGCGACACCACCGGCGCCAGCCACCAGGCGATGCCCGGGGGGTTCGAGAGCACGTCGAAGGCGGGCTCGGTGATGCCCTGCCAGTTGATGGAGACGACGTGGGGGCGCCAGGGATCCTCGGCGGCGCCCCGGGCGAGCGTGAGAAAGTTGGCCTCGTCATAGTTGACCGGCCGTGCCATCCAGGGGATCTGGAGGGCGACGAGGGCCAGGAGGACACGGATCGGCTGACGCACGGGGGCAGTGTGCCAGACCAGACCTGATACAGGGAAGCATGTGTCACCCGTCGGCCGGTGCACGGCGCCGGGGCCCATCGCCTTCGAGCCGGTTAGGGGCGCGGCGTGAACACACGGATCCAGGTGGTGGTGGTCGGGGGCGGGCACGCGGGGGCCGAGGCCGCGGCCGCGGCCGCTCGGCTCGGCGCGCGCACCACGCTGGTCACGCTCACGCGCGGGGGCATCGGCCGGCTGAGCTGCAACCCGGCGATGGGCGGCCTCGCCAAGGGTTGCCTGGTCCGCGAGATCGACGCCCTCGGCGGCGTGATCGGTCGGGTGACCGACGCCACCACGATCCAGTTCCGGCGGCTGAACACCCGGAAAGGACTCGCGGTGCAGGCGTCGCGCGCCCAGGTGGACATCGATCTCTACCCGCGGCGCATGCGCGAGACGCTCGAGGCGATCCCCGGGCTCTCCATCGTCGAAGGCGAGGTGGCTGGCCTGCGCGTGGCGGGCGGGCGGATCCGGGGACTCACGCTGGGGGACGGCGTCGAGATCGATGCCGACGCGGTGATCCTCACCACCGGCACCTTCCTCGGCGGGCTGCTCCACTGTGGCGCCGAGCGTACGCCGGGCGGCCGGCTCGGCGACGCCCCGGCCCTGGCCCTCTCACGCAGCCTCGCCGACCTCGGGCTTCGCCTCGGCCGGCTGAAGACCGGGACCACCCCGCGTGTCGATGGCCGCACCGTGGCGTGGGATCGCGTCGAGCTGCAGGCCGAGAACGTGGAGGACGGTCGCTTCTCCTTCGGCCCACGGTCCGAGCGGCCCGGGCACCGGGACTGTTTCATCACCTACACCTCCGAGACCACCCACGATCTCATCCGGGGCGCCCTCGACCGCAGCCCGCTGTACACCGGGGCGATCTCGGGGCGCGGACCACGCTATTGTCCCTCCATCGAGGACAAAGTGGTGCGCTTCGGCGAGCGGGATCGACACCAGATCTTCCTTGAGCCGGAAGGCCTCTCGACCGACAGGGTGTACGTGAACGGTGCCTCCACCAGCCTGCCGCGGGATGTCCAGGATCGTTTCATCGCGACCGTGCCCGGACTCGAGCGCGCGGTGATCGAACAGCACGGCTACGCGGTGGAGTACGACTACGCGGACCCCCGCGACCTCGGTCCCGACCTCCAGCATCGGGCGGTGGCCGGCCTGTACCTCGCCGGGCAGATCAACGGCACGAGCGGCTACGAGGAGGCCGCGGCCCAGGGGATCGTGGCCGGCATCTCGGCGGCCAGTGGTACGCCGTTCGTGCTCGGGCGCGACGAGGCGTACATCGGCGTGTTGGTGGACGACCTCGTCACCCGAGGGGTGGGCGAGGAGCCGTACCGGATGTTCCCCAGCCGCGCCGAACATCGGCTGCTCCTCCGGGAGGACAACGCCGACCTCCGCCTGTCGGTCCGCGGCCGCGCCGTCGGCCTGCTCGACGACGCCCGGTGGCAGGCCTTCGAGGCCCATCGGGATGCCGTCGACCGCGGCCACCGCGCGATCGAGGAGCTACGATTCACCCCTGGGGAGGCCGATACCCGGCGACTCGCCGCCGCGGGTATTCCCGCGATGGGGGCGGTGACCACCGGCACGCAGCTCCTCGCCCGCCCGGAGTTGGGCGCGGCGGACCTCCTCCCGTTGGTGCCGGGCTGGGCGGGGCTCGGGCGCGAGGCCGTCGAGCAGGTCGAGATCCGGGTGAAGTACGCCGGGTACATCCAGCAGGCCGAACGCCGCCGTGAACGGTCCGGCTCGATGGACGGCGTCTCCCTCGTCGGGCTGGACTACGCGCACGTCCCCTCGCTCTCGTCTGAAGTACGCGAGCGCCTCACCCGCGCCCGTCCGGCGTCGCTCGGGGCGGCCGCCAGGCTGCCCGGAATCACCCCGGCGGCGGTGGAAGCGCTCACGATGATCCTGGTCCGGCAGGCCGCCGCGGCCGAAGGAGGGGCCAGAAATGGCTGACGTCGCGGCAGAACTTGCGTTGTTGCCCATGTTTCAGCGGGTGTCCTCCCGCGACATCAACGCCTCCGCTGATCTCTGGAAACCGGTGTCGTTGGCCAACGGCGAGACGCTGTGGGGCCAGGGCGAGGCGGTAGACCAGCTCGCGGTCGTGCTCCTCGGCGAGCTTGCCGCCGTGGTGGACGGGCACGAGGTGGGCCGAGTGCTCCCCGGAGAGCTCCTGGGCGAGGCGTCGGCGTTCTTTGCGGGAACGACCCGATCGGCCACGCTCGTCGCCCGCCGTGACACACAGGTGGTGGCGCTCTCGACCCAGAGCCTCCGCACTCTCCGGTGGCAACGGAGCGCGCTCTACGATGCCCTGCTCGACCAGGGGTTGCGCGCGATGGTGCGTCGCGTGCGCGCAACAGACCAGAAGATCGCGTTTCTGGCGCTCGGTGGCGAAAAGGCCCCGGCCCGGACCGAACCGTCGGCGTTGGGGCGCCTGTGGCGCGTCCTGCGTCCGGGCGGTCCCAAGACCGAGGCGCCGGACCTGTTGCCGCTGTTGCATCGCCTCGCGGGGCTCAAGGACGCCGAGCCGGAGGCGCTCCTCGCCATCGCCGCCGCGTTCGTGGCCGAGCCCGTGGAGGAGGGTCAGGTGCTGTTCCTGGAGAACGAGCCCGGTGCGTGTGCATGGGTCGTGGCGGAAGGCGCGGTAGACGTGCTGAGGCACGTCCGGGGCGAGCGCGCGGAGCTCCTCGCCACGCTTGGCCCGGGAGACCTCTTCGGGGCCAACACGCTGATCGAGAAGGGGCCCCGCACCGCATCCTGCGTGGCGGTCCAACCGGGCTGGGTGTACCGGATCGACGCCGAAGGGCTGGCCCGCCTCAAGGGCGACGCCCGGATGCGCTGGCGCGAGACGGTCCTCGGGACCCTCGCCGCCCAGATTCGCTTGGCCAACCGCTCGCTGAACCTGGCGGCTACGCACGCGAACACCCCTGGGGAGAAGGCCCGGACCGCCGAGAGCGGGTTCAACCAGTTGTTGGCCGCCTCCGGATACCTGGAGGCGTTGCCGGTGTCGGAAGCGCAGCTCAACGCGGTCACCTTCTCGGTGACGGACGACGCCGAGCGAAACCGGAAAGGGCCGCGGCGGTAGGGCGCCGGCGCGGGACCACCCGTGCAGACAAGCCGCCCCGAAGCGTTTATGCGGGCGTCATGCCTACCCTCCGCAGCAGCGTCGGCGTCGCCTCGTTTCTCCTGTTGACGGCCTGCCAGGGCGGCGCGGACGACACCGGTCCCGCGGGCACCGGGCTCGACGACGTACCGCGGGGGGACTGCAACCCGGTGGACCCCGAACACTGCATGATGCCGTTCCCGTCGTCATTCTTTCTCACCGAGGACGCCGGCACCGGCTCCGGGTACCGGGTCGACTTCGGGCCGGCCAGCCTGCCCAAGGACAAAACCGGTCTCCAGATGGACCCCACCACCTGGAACCGCCGGGACGGGTTTCCCGTCCTCGGTCCGCTCTACGTGATGCTTCCGGGTGCCCGGGTCGACTCGCCGGGGACCGTGCAGGCGGTAAACCTCTTCGACACGGACGAAGACGACGTCACGACGGTGCTCGTCGACGTCGAGACCGGCGAGCGGGTGGCCCACTACGTCGAACGGGAGGCGTTCCCGGATGATCCGCTGCGCGCGGCGCTGATCCTGCACCCGGCGGTGCCGCTGGCGCATGCGCGTCGCTACGCGGTCGGGATCCGTCGACTGCTCGGGGACGACGGGGAGGAGCTCCCCGGCCCCGAGGCCTTCGCCGCGCTGCGGGACGGCGTCGTCACCGAGGACTCCGACCTCGAGCGGCAACGCGCCGGTTACGACGCGGTGATCTTCCCGGCGTTGGAGGC
>JAYVAS010000832.1:0-4438 GCA_043750895.1 Pseudomonadota bacterium | reverse complement strand
CGCTGCAGGCGCTCGAGCTCGCGGCGGTGCTCGGTCGTGAGGTGAACGCCGCCGAGTGGCGGGCGGTGTGCGCCGAGGCCGGCGTTCCGGCGCCGGTCGAGCTCGTGGACACCCTCATCGAGCAGCGACTCGCCTGCGCCATCGAGGACGGGCCCGAGGATGGCTGGTACTTCGTCCACAACATGCTCCGCGAGAGCATCGAGCGCGTCGCGGCCGATGCCGGTCGCCTCGCCGGGCACCACGCCGCGTGCGCCGCCATCCTTGAGGCCCGTCAGCGCCAGCCCGGGATCGCCGAACGGCTCGGGCGGCACCTCGCCGGCGCCGGGGAGGCCGCGCTCGCCTTGGAGCCGATGCTCGCCGGGGCCCGAGAGCGGCTCGACGTCGGCGAGCACGGCGCGGCGGGTCACCTGCTCACCCAACGTGATCGTTTGATCAGCGCGCTCGGCCTCCCCGGCGACGACCCCCGTCGCGCCGAAGGCTGGCAGCTACGCTGCGTCGCAGCAATGCACCGCGGCGAGCTCGACTCCGCCGAGGTCATCGGCGTGAGCGCGCTCCAGATGGGGGGGGCGCCGCTCGATCGGGGTCGGCTCCTGCTCACGCTGGCGCGGATCGCCAAACGAAAGGGCGACCTGCCCCTGGCCCATCGTCGCGTCGCCGAAGCGGCCGGCATCGCCGAGCACGTCGCGTCGCCGTCGCTGATAGTGAGCTGCCAACAGGAGCTGGCCGCCTTGCGCATGGCCGGTGGTGAGCTCCCTGCCGCCGCCGAGGCCTTCGCGGTCGCCCTCGCGCAGGCCGAGCGGGTCGGAGACGAGCTGCTGGTGGCCCGGTGCCACGTGGGCCTGGCGTCGGTCGCCAAGCAGGAGCGTCGGTACGCGGACGCCGTGCCCCACCTCACGGCGGCGCGGGCGCTGTTCACCAAGGCCGGGTCCCGAGACGGCGTCGCCGAATGCGCGAACGACCTCGCCGAGGTGGATCGGTACGAAGGCCGGCTCGAGGCGGCCGAGGCCGGCTACCGCGAGGCGGTCGGTCGCTTTCGGGCGCTCGGCTCCGGCTCGCAGATCATCCCCGCCGTGAACCTGGGCCTCACCCTGCTGGCCCGGGGAGCCCTGAGCGACGCCGACCGGGAGTTCGCGGCGGCCCTGCCGGTGCTCGAACGGCAGGGACGTCAGCCCCTGATCGCCCGGGTGCTCGTATACCGACTGCATCCGCTGGCGAGCGCAGGGGATTGGACCGGCTTCGACGCCGCGCTCGCGCGGGCGCAGGCCCTGCTCCAAGGCCTCGCCGCGGTTCCTCCGGACGTTCTCCGCCACGCCCAATCCGCAGCGGTGGCCGCGGAGGCGGCCGGTCAATCCGATCGCGCCGCCGCGGTGCGCGCCCTCGCCGCACCGCCGTCGTAGGTCGTCCCTCCGGCTACTCCCCGGCCGCGGGCGGGACCACCCGTACCAGCTTCCGATCAGCGAGCACCGCGTAGAGCCGATGCACCCGGCCGTCGCCGCCCACGTCGGCGAGGAGCACCCACAAGGGCGCGGTCGTGCCCTCCGCCATGGGGACCGCCCCGACCACCGCGGGCAGGCCGTTGTAGAAGGCGAGCTGCCACCGGAGGTGGGGCGAAGCGGTGCGGGCCAGGTTGGCGTGGAACTGCACCACCTTGAGCGGACCAACCACGGGCACCCGAGCCGCCTGGTAGCGCCCCCCGCCGTCGTTGAGGGTCACCACCCGGTCGCCGAGCATCCGCACCGCGGTGGCCGTGTCCCCCGTGTTCACGGCGTGGAGGAAGGTGGAGAGCAACGCCATGGCGGTGGCCCGGTCCACCGGCAGCGACCGTTCGGCGTCGTAGGCCGCCAGCGCCGCCCGCGCTTTGGTGTGTGCGACGCGCACCGCGCCGGGGGTGGAGTCCAGGGCGATGGCGGTGGCCGCGGCGTCCAACTCGAACACATCGCGCAGCACCACCACGAGGCGCTGGGTGGGCGTGAGCGCCTCCAACGCCAACAGGAACGCGAAGCCGGCGCTCTCCCGGCTGCCGTAGCGCCCTTCCGGGGTGGGCGCGGCGTCGAGGAGCTCGTCGGGGACCGGAGCCGGCAGCCACGGGCCCACGTAGCTCCGGCGGCGCCGGGCCCGGAGCCGGTCTCGGGCGAGGTTCGCGGCGACCCGCACCAGCCACGGGCGCCAGGGGCGGGAGGTGTCGGGTGGCGGATGTTCGATGGCGCGGAGGAGGGTCTCCTGCACAACCTCGTCGGCGTCGGCCGCATCCCCGAGGAGACGGTAACAGAGCGCCCAGAGGAAGGGGCGGTCTTCGGTGAAGGTGGGGCTCATGCGGCCGCGCGCCCCGCGGCGAGCAGCGCCCGCGCGGCACGCGCGGCGGAGTCCAGGGACGCGTCCACCAGCAGCCCGTCCGCCTGCACCCAATCTCCGACGAGGGCGAGGTGGGGAGCGACCAGGCCGTCGGGTCGAGGCTGGCCCACCGCGTCGTTGGCGTGGGCGACGATCAGGGCCGGCGCGTAGCGTCGCGCACGGACTTCGGCGCGCCATCCAGGTTGGGCGCGATCGAGCAGCGCCTCCAGTTCGGCCTCGGCCCCGGAGCCTGGATCCTCCGGAGCGAGGTACTTCGCGACGTGCAACACCGCTCCATCGTCGCACAGGCGCGCCAGCCCGGCGTGCTCGGAGAGGTAAGTCGGTTCCGCGAGCCCCAGGACGAACCGCCGCGACGGGTCGGGGAGGCGGCGCAAGGAGAGGTCCAGGCAGGCCGCGCGCACCGGGACCAGGGCCGGCACCGGCACCCCGAGGCGGCGCACCGCAGCCGGGGGCACGGCCAGGACGACGTCCGTGGCCCGCACCTGACCTCCGCCCGCCAACACCAGGCGACCCGCCTCGGGCAGCTCCACCACCTCGGCACCCGTCCGGATCTCGAACGGGCCGGCCGCGAGCTGCGCGACGAGCGTCTGCCAGCCGCCGTCGAGGTAGCGGACGCCGCGCAGCGCCCGCGCGAGCTGCCGCGCCGCCACGTCGGCCCTCTGCACGGCAGGCGCGTTGGTGTAGGTCGACACCCGGACCGTCGCCGCCGCGACCCGCCACGCCTCCTCCGGCAGTCCATGCAGCCACGCCTCCACCGTGACCGAGGGCGCGGGCACCCGACCCGCCAGCACGGGCGCCAACCACGCCAGGAGCGCCCATCGGGCCGCCCCGCCCAGCGCCGTGGTCCGAAGCATCGAGACGAGCCCGCCGGGGAGGGGGTGAAAGCCGCGCTCGTCTTCCACCTCCCCCACGGACGGCGCCCGACGCCCGGGGGTCCGCACGCCGAGGGTCTCCAACACGCGGCGCCCCACGCCCGCCTCGTAGAGCGCGTGGGGACCGAGGTTCAACAGGGCGCCGCCGTCGAGCCAGGATCGTCCCCGTCCCCCCGGCGCGGCCGCGCGCTCCAGCACCACCACCCGACGCCCCTCCCGGGCCATCAACCCGGCGGCCGCGAGCCCGCCGATCCCCGCACCAACCACCGCCACATCGTAGGACTCCATCTCGGACCTCCACCCCAGACACGTCCGAGCCCCCCCCAGCGTTACCGCGGTAGACTGAGGCCGTGATCCTGCTCGCGCTCCTCGCCTGCGCCCCGAGCGACGCCCCGGCGCCCGACCGCACCCGTGGGGACGGCACCGTGACCACCCCCGACACCGACACCGACACCGACGCCGACACCGACGCCGACGCCGACACCGACACCGACACGGACGCCGACACCGACACGGACAGCGACACCGAGCCGCCCGGCCCCGCTGAGGTGTACTGGGGCGATCTCCACGCCCACTCCGGACTCTCCGGGGACGGCTGCGAGGATCCGACGCGCCAGTGCGCGCCCCGCAACCCCCTCCCCGGCCAGGACTTCTTCCTCAACGCGGCCGACGTCGGCCTCGATTTCGCAGCCATCACCGACCACGCCGAGTACGACGGCTGGACCAGCCTCGAGAGCGGGGCCACCCTCGACATCTGGTCCGAGACGCTCGCGTTGGTCGACGCGGCGCTCCCGGGGCCCACCATCCCCCTCGTGGGCTACGAGTGGACCGCCTCGTCCAACGACAAGGGGGAGCGCACCGGCGCCCACCGGACCGTCGTGCTGGAGGACCCGGCGCCGTGCACGGCGTGGCGCGTGCCCGGGGCTGTCGTCTCGGACCACAAGGCCGACTTCGGGCACGAGGTGTTCACGCCCGGCGTGGGGGCGCCGGTGCGGGGGGCAAAGGCGCTGTCCGCCGCGCTCGCCGCGGCGCCCACCGAGCCCGGCTGCGCCGACACCCGCTGGATCGCGTTCCTCCACCACACGGCGCTCGAACCGCCGGTAGCCGTCGACTGGGCCGACACCGACCTCCTCCTCGCGGACGAGGTCCTCATCGAGATCAGCAGTGAGCACGGCAGCTCCGAATGCGCCGACACCAAGGCCCCGGGCTGCGAC
>JAYVAS010000831.1:0-17046 GCA_043750895.1 Pseudomonadota bacterium | reverse complement strand
CGCCGCGACCCACCCTCGCCCCGAGACCCCCCATCCGCGTCGCCCCACGCGACGCCGCGACCCACCCTCGCGGCGAGACCCCCCATCCGCGTCGCCCGGGCGCGGAAGATGAGTAGCTAGATCAGCCTTGATGGAACGGCGGAAGGGCGCCGGGGGGCCGACGGAGCCGGCGGGAGAGGAGGAGTAGGCGGCGGGGCGGCATCGGGATCGTCGTCGACATCGACGGGGTCATCGACAGGGAGATCGACGGGGAGATGGCCATCCAGGCGGCAAACGGCATCGTGGTCGATGGGGACGACGTGGCGGGTCACCCTCGCGGCGAGACCCCCCATCCGCGTCGCCCCACGCGACGCCGCGAGCCACCTCACCGCGAACCCCGCGAGGGGAAGGCGGGCGCGAAGCGCCGACGATGTCCATGTCCCCGACAATGTCGCCCCTCACCCGGCCCTGCGGGCCACCCTCACCCGGCGGGAGCGGGGAACTTGGCGCGCCGCCTGATTCACCGCACCGGCGCCCGCGCCGCGACGTCCCAGTCTCGCCCGTCGCTCCCGTCCCCGTAGAGGATGTGGAGCGTCATCCCCACCAGCCCCGCGGGGTGTAGCGCGCCGTCGCCGGCGTCTTCCTGGGAGACCCACGGGGACAGCGAGCGCCACGTCGCCGCGTGGGCGTCGATGATCATCGTGGCCATGGGGTCGCCCGACCCGCTGACCTCGACCCGGGTCGGCTCGTCCCCCGCGCGCTGGAGGTAGCCGCCGTCTCCGACCAGGAAGCCGGTGAGGCCGGGCTGGTCGTAGAGGGTCCGGAACAGGACCTCGTCGTTCACGCCGCGGAGTCCGGAGTCGTGGGCGTCCATGATCCCGACCGCGTTCATGAGACGCGGGCTGTCCTCCCCGGGGCGCGTGGTGTACGCGGCGGGCCAGGCCTCGATCACCACCTCGAAGCCCTCGGCGTCGCCCAGCCGGCTGCCGTCGGCAGACCAGTCGTCGGGGGTCTGGGGGTCGTCGGCGCCATCCCAACTCACCGCCTCGGCGTCGATAGGAACGGCGTCCAGGTCGACCGCGTGCGCGTTCAGATCGTAGCGCCAGCCGGTCGTGAGCCGGTCGAGCGGCAGGTTGGCCCACACCAGCGGTGCGCCCGGCTCCCGGAGCGCCGGTTCGGGGCCGGGCCGGAGGAAGACCACGCTGCCCACCCCGCTGACGTCGGCCACCCCGCCGGCGACGGTGATGCACGTCTGCTCGTCGATGCCGATGCCCAGCAGGTCGGCCGGCGCGCCCTCGTCGATGGCGAGCGCCATCATCCCGGCGAGGCGACCGAGGCGCCCGCGGGTGGAGAAGTGGGTGTCGACCAGGGTGCCCGGGAGCAGGCCCAGGAAGTCGGCGTGGACCCCGCTGCCGCCGTCGGACACGTCGTCCAGGTAGGAGGTGTGGCTGTCGACCAGGACGTCGGCGGTGACGTAGTCATTGCTGCCGAGCAGGCCGTACTCGGACTGGGACATCGCCCCGGCGCTGGTCCCGCCGATGCCGCCGTGGCGATCGACGTAGACGGTGCGGATCTGGCGCTCGAGCTCCGAGTCGTTCCAGAGGTCGTAGTAGGAGCCCTGATCCCCGCCCTTGATGAACACCGCGTCCACATGGGCGAAGGTCGTCTTCAGCGCGGCATCGTTGGCGGCCTCGGCCGCGTCCACCAGGAGGTTGAACGCTTCGTCGGCCCCGAGCCACTCCAGGTAGTTGGGGACCCACATGGTCTGGTCGGAGTCGGCCAGCACCGCGACCCGCACCAGGCCGTCGCCGGTCACGTCCCCGCGCGCGAGGAGGTCCCCGTAGCGGGCGGACCAGGCGGTGGTGTCGCCGGTGTCCCCCTCGGTGCCGCCGCCACACAGCAGCAACACGCCCTCCGGCTCGGTGTCCGGATCCGTGTCGGTATCGGTGTCGGTGTCGGTGTCGGTGTCGGTCTCCGAGGGCCGGGGCTTCTCCCCGGTGGGCTCGGCGGTGCAGGCGACGAGGAGGAGGAACATGGCCGTGCCCTATCCGGGGCGGGGACCGGCGTCCTATTCGGTGAGTTTCGAGAGGACCGCGCCGGCTTGCTCGAACCGTCGCGTCCGCTGAACGCCAGCGCTCAGCTCCAGAACGACCTGGAAGGGCCGAGCCGGACGGTTGAACCTGTCGTTGTCCACAACCGGTTGCGACCACCACCCCGCCACATCGTTCATCACCGCTACGAACCAGCGCAGTTCGTCCGGCGCGTCGCTCAGCAGTTCCTCCGCGCGTTCGACGACCACCACGTACCCTTCGCCAGGGAGCCACTCGTCCAGGTAGCAGAGGCACTCCTCGAGGGCGTGCCAGTTCTCGCCGAAACCCTCGAAGAACTGGAAGGCGGCTCCAAACTCGCTCATCAACCCCGGGACGTCGCGACACTTCCATCCGCGCACCTTACGAACGACGCTGCTCGGTCGCCCGTATTGCGCCGTCGCGAACACCGTGCGCCCGGTAGCGTTCACGAGGAACGCCGGGCCGCCGAGCGCTCCGAGAAGGTCGCTTGCCATCGCCATCCTCACCCTCCGCCCGGTAGCTCGTTCAGCCGTCCCGGCCCACTGGGTCACCGGCGATCCCGCTCGATGGCGGCCCGCAGGGCCACAAGCTCGGCGAGGGCTGCGTCCTTCTCAGCCCGTTCGCGCTTCGCCTCCGCGTGCGCCTCGTGAAGCGCAGCGTGCAAGCCCTCGGCGGTTGGCGCCGGGACAGACCGGATCCGAGCCTCGGCGCAGAGAGCCAACACCATGGCGCCGTAAGAGCACACGACGGCGAAGAGTGGGCCGTCGGCGCCCCGACCGAATTTCTCACGGACAATCGCGTCGAACGAGAGACGCCAAAGGGACGGAGGCAGGAAAAGAACAGCGGACACGATGTTTCCCATCCGAAAGTCGTCGACTACGAGATCCGAAACTCCGGTGAGCAAGAGCTGGTAGCTGTCCCCGTCGGGCCCCCGGATGCTCAGGGTAGCCTTGCCCGACCCGCCCGAACCCGCGTCCTCTGAGAAGATTCCGAGCAACGCTCCGTCATGATACCTCCGGCTGGTGAGGCGCCCAGCTCCGTCCCAGTCAGTTACCGGTTGAAAGTCCATCAGTTTGAGTCTCCTAAAGTTTCCCCGTAGGCGTGGGCGGGTCACCGTCACGCGCTGTACGTGTGGAACCCAATCTGACATACGACAGTCGACGCAGGCGTCCCAACCCACTCCACCGGCGCCCCACCTCACTCCACCGAAAGGACGTCCGCGGTGCGCCGCCCCCACGTCGCCGCGAGGGTGTCGCGCAGGGTCTCGGCGGGGAGGGTCCATTCGGGGGTGGACCAGAAACGCACGACGCCGTCCCATCCCCCGCTCGCCAGCCAGAGCCCGTCGGCCGAGAACGCCAGGGCGGCGACGCGCCCTTCGTGACCGTGGAGGTGGGCGACGACCGCGCCGTCCGAGGCTCGGTGCACCAACAGCACGCCGTCCACCAGCCCCACCGCCACCAGGGATCCGTCGGGGGAGACGGCGACGTCGGCGGCGCCGGCGGGGATCACGAACGTGACGAGCGGGGTCCCGCTGGCGTCGTACCGGATGACCCGATCCGGCAGGGCGACCAGGGTTCCGGTGGGCCCGACGTCGGCGGCGATCCCCTCGTCGGCGACCACGAGCGGGCGAACCACCGGCGGTGTTCCGGGGGTGATCGTGTAGACGCCGTGGTCCGACGACACGGCCACGGCCTGCCCACCGGTCGGGTCGGCCTCGAGGTCGATGCCCTCCCAATCCTCCATCTCGGTGTAGACCCCCGCCGGGGAGCGCACGATCAGCCGGGGGCGCCAGGTGGCGCCGAGGAGCGTACCGTCCGACAACCACGCGAGCCGGCGGACGCCCTGGTCGAAGTCGGGAGGCACCACCGCCCACCCCGGGGCTTCAAAGACGCGGAGGCCCAGCGCCCCGGCCGCGCCGACGGCCAGGAAGCGGCCATCCGGCGAGAACGCCAGGTCCTTGATCACGCCCCGCTGCCAGGCCAGCGAGGCGACGCGTTCGCCCCGGTCTCGGCGGTAGACATCGGCGACCCCGCTGCCCCCGCCGACCGCGACGAGCCGGCCGTCGGCGGAGAGGTCCAGCGCGGCGATGCCGACGCCGGCCTCGATCCGGCGCGCGGGTTCGGCGTCGGCCAGGGCCCAGGTCTCGACCACATCGCTGATGACGCGGAGGGTGCGTCCTCCGTCGGTCCACGCGGCGGCCGCGTCGGGGGCGCGCACCGAGAGCAGGCGCCGACCATCGGGGACGGTGACCGCTTCGACCCGGCCGGCCGAGAGCGCCACGAACCGGTCCCCCGCGCCGTAGACGGCATGAATCCCGTTGGGCAGCCCGTCGATGCGCGCGAGTCGGGCGCCCGTCACGGGGTCGAGCACCACCACCCGTCCCGTCGCGGTTCCGACGAGGATGCGACTCGTCGGCACGTCCCACGCAATGGCGGTGGGCGCGCCGTCCGTCGGATCGCCCGGGCTGATCAGCGTGGGCACGCCGTCGGTCACCCGCACGATGCCGCCGTCCTCACAGGCGACGACCAGTCGGGAGGCCGGGTCGACGAGGGCGTCCCGCGGGGCGCCGTGACCGCTGCACAGCGGCTGCGACGGCTCCGGAAGCCCGGTCGTGCGGTGCGTGCCAGCGCCCAAACCGCCGACGAAGGCCACCAGGTCGGGGACGCGGCTCGCCCCGAGCCGGCCGGTCGTCTGGACCATCCCCCCGGGGACCTGCCGCGGCGGCGCCGGGTAGGCCCACTCCCAGAACGCGCCGTCGTGGTCGAGGAAACGAACCGAAGCACCGTCGACGCTGAAGACCGCGCTCTTGGGGTGACCGGGCCACGCGGCCACCACCACCGAGGGCGCGTCGACCGCCCGGATGCTCATCTCGGCGCCGGCGGCGCAGAGGTAGTGGCGACCGTCTGCGGCTGCGACCCGTTCGTTACACGCCGGCCCCGGGACCCTCGCCACGCTCCGGAGCCCGACCGGTCCCCCGAAGGCCGAGAGCACGCCGCGGGCATCGGCCGACTCCCCCAGCGCCAACGCCGACGCAGCGAGCAGCTCCGCTTCCATCTCCCGATGGTCCCCGGCTGCCACCAGCGCCTGCGCCACCAGGGCGCGGGAGAGCGACGTCTCCGCCTCGGCGCGGGCGTCGACCGCCGCGACTTCGGCGCGGAGGGCACGATCCCGTTGTTGGGCGGTACGCGCGAGCCCGTACACCAGGACGGCGAGCACCAGGACCAGGCCGAGCGCCGCCGTCGCCAGCGGCGCGCGCCACGCCACCGCGAGCCGCCGCGCCAGTTCCCATACGGTGTAGGCGTGCGCCGACACCCGGCGTCCTTCGAACCACGCCAGCAGGTCGTCCCCGAACGCCCTGGCGGTCGGGTAGCGCTGCTCGGGATCGAGGGCGAGGGCGCGATCGGCGATCGCCGCCAACTCCACCGGGGCCGTGGGGGCCACGCTCCGCACCGGGGGGACCGGCCCCCGGCTCGCGTCCCGGGGCGCCGTGCCGGTGAGCACCTCGTAGAGCAGGGCACCCAGGCCGTAGACGTCCGATCGGGCGTCCAGGGGTAGCCCACGCGCCTGTTCGGGGCTGCGGGTTCCGACCGTGCCCCCGCCGCTCTCCGCGCCCCCGGCGGCCTCCTCCCGCGTGACCGCGAGGCCCCAGTCGGCCACCACGGTCTCGCCGTACGCCCCCACGATCACGTTGTTCGGACTGAGATCGGCGTGGATGACGCCGTTGCCGTGGGCGTAGGCGACCGCGCCCGCGACGTCGATGAGGTTGCGGACGTACGCGAGCCGGGCCGGGCCGTCGGCACAGCCGGCCAGGGCCGCGGTGAGGGGACGACCGTCCAGGAGGCGCATCGCGTAGCGCGGACGTCCCACCTGGTCGCGGTCGGCGGCGAAGACGGGGATGATGTTGGGGTGGGTGAGGCGCGCGGTGAGCCGGGCCTCCCGGATCAGCGCGGCGGTGGACGCGGGGACGTCGGACGCCGCCGTCTTCAGGGCCACGTCCCGCAGGAGCCAGGGGTCCCAGGCGTGGCGGACCTCCCCCATGCCGCCGCGCCCGATCACGCCGCCCAGCTCGAAGCCCCCGTCGACCCCAAAGACCACGTCGCCGGGAGGCGCCGGTGCGGATCCGCCCGAGGCAGGGGGCGGTGGAGAGGGAGGCGCCGGGCGGGTCACCTAATCGTCGTACCCGGGAAGCACGCTCGGTGTCGCCCGGCGCGTCAGATCCTTGTCAGACCGGAGCAGCTCGTCCAGCGGCGCGTCGGGCCGGCCCAGGAGGCGCGCCAGCGCCGCGGTCTGCCCCACCCGGCGGAAGGGCAGCGCGGTGATGCCCGGGTCCTCGAGGTAACGGCGCACCACCTCCGGATGGGCGGCGACGCCCGTGAGGTGGTCGACGAAGTCGCCGTAGTCGGGCAGGAAGTGGATGCCCTCGACGAGATCGTAGACGATCCCGTGCCGTCCCGGACCGGAGAGCGACGCCCCGGGGGTGTAGGAGACCGCCACCGGGTCCTTCCCGGTCTCGTCCCGCCAGGCCTGCGCCCGGGTGCGACCCCCGAGCGAGGGCACAGGGTGGGCTTCGAGCAGATGCAGCGCGAGGCGTTCGAGCGCGTCGGCCATGGCCTCGGGCGAGTCGGTCACCACCAGGTCCCGTCCGAAGAGCGCGATGAAGCCCTCGCGCTCTTCCCGTTGCCGGAGGAACCCGACGCGGAGTCGCCGCAGGTGACCGAGCAGCGCCGGCTCGGGGCCTTCCTGCCACGCACGCAGGAGGTCCAGACGCGCCACCACCCCCATCGGCTCCCACACGTCGGGCGCGCCCGAGAACTGGTAGCGGCCGTCCCAGGGGATCACCCGCGCGCGCGTCACCGCGCGTCGGGGCAGCTCGGCCTGCCGGCCGGGCGCGTACACCGCCATCTCGGTCTCGGTGGCGGCGTCGCGGAGCAGCACCTCGTCGCCCTCCCACCCGTCCACCACCCACAGCGCCGTCTGAACCTCGCGGGACCAGCGCGCCACGGCGGCCGGCGCGGCCCCCTCGGCGACGACCCGCTCCGCCTCGGTCCAGCCTTCGGCGTCGACCCATTCCAGCGCCGCGAAGTCGAGGAAGTCGCCGACGTCGTCGTCGGCTGGCCACCCGCCGTGGCGCTCGGCGGCGGCCATGGCCAACTCCTCGGCCCGCCCGCCGATCCGCTGGTAGAGCAGCGCCTTGTGGGGACTCGGATCCTGCATGCGCGTGTCTATCCTGGGCGTGGCGCTGGCCAGTGTGGGCTACAATGGGTAGGTCGCGCCCGATGTTGCTCGCCCTCCTCCTCGCCTGCACCAATGACGGTGGCCTGAACCAGGGCACGCCGATCCTCGAGGTGAGCCCCCCGCAGATCAACTTCGAGGAGGTCGTCACCGGCATCCAGAAGGAGGTCGAGGTCGTCGTCACCAACGGTGGCTACGGGCACCTCGACTTCAACGCGGTGCGCCTCAACGCGTTGTCGTCCCCCGACTTCACCGTGCTCTCCTGGCCCGAGGAGGGTCTCGGCGCCCACGAGGAGGGTCGCCTCGGCGTGCGCTACGCCCCGGACGTGGAGGGGCAGGACTTCGGGCGCGTCGAGATCGCCACCAACGACCCCACCGCCATCGACTTCGGGATCGACCTCGAGGGCACCGGGGTGGCGCCGGTGGCCGACGTCGACCCGGAGTACCTCTGGTTCGGCATCCTCCCCGAAGGCGGCACCGCCACCCTGCCCGTCCACGTGAACGCGGCGGGATCGGGCACGCTCAAGGTCCAGTCCATCCGCTTTCCCGGGGCGGAGGACGTCGCGTTCAGCTACGCGCTCCCCGAGGACTACGTCGAGCCCTACGCGGTGGACAGCGGCATCGGCTTCACCGTCTACGTCACCTTCACCCCGCCGACGACGGACGCCTACGCCGGCGAGCTCTGGATCGCGACCAACGATCCAGCCGAGCCGCTGTCGATCGTGCGCATCGAGGGCAACACCCCCGACGACCCCGACAGCAACGTGGCGCCCCAGGTCGAGATCCTCGATCCCAACAACGGCCAGTACTTCTTGGATACCGATGTGGTCTCCCTGAACGGGCACGTCACCGACCCCGACGAGTCGGTCACCCGCTTGATCTGCGGCTGGTACGCCGACGGGGTCGCGGTCGCCGCGGCCCTCCCGGCCGCCGACGGATCGATCACCTCCTCCGCCGCGCTGCCCTTCGGCCAGCCGGTCGAGGTCCTGCTGCGCTGCCTGGACTCCGCCTCGGCGGTGGGCGAGGACCGCGCCTCGGTGACGGTGTGGGAGTCCGACGCGCCCATGGTCTACACCATCTCGGGGGGGACCTCCCCCTTCGATTGGATCGGCGTCGACGACGACCTGCTGTTCACGCTGAACGGGGCCGAGATCTACGCCGACCGTGACGGTACCAGCGGCAACCTGCCCCCCATCGAGATCGAGGCCAGTCGGGGTGACAGCCTGCGCGTCACGGTCACCGACCAGAACTACTGCGACGCCGGCGTCGACGCGCTCGTGCTCCATTGGGGCACCGGGGACCACCAGGAGCTCAACGAAGCGGTGTGTGTCTCGGCCTGCCCGGACCATGCCTGCTACGACGAGGGGTACACCGGGCCCTGGCCGGGGAACGTGCTCGACGAGACCTTCGTGGTGAGCGTGCCGTAGCGTCTGGTCGACTGGGGCGGGGCGCAATGGGACCGCCGGTGGACGAGCGTTGGTCTTCGGGTGCGAGTCGCGCTATCATAGATGATAGCAACGAGGCGGTTCCATGGGTCAGGTTCTGGTGCGCAACCTCGAGGACGAGGTAGTTGAGACGTTTCGGAGACGCGCGGAGGCCGGCGGCCGCTCGCTTGAGCAGGAACTACGGGAGGTGCTCCGGTCGGCGGCCCGGCCCACCGGCGCCGAACTCGCCGTCGCCGCCGCGGAGATCGCCCGCATGACGCCCGTCGAGGTCCAGCGGGGCTCCGATTCGCTCGATCTGCTCCGGGACGATCGCGGGCGCGACTGGTGACGGACCGATGGATCGTCGACGCCAGCGTGGCGGTGAAGTGGTTCCTGCAGGAGCCCGGCAGCATCGCCGCGCGTGCCGTTCTGACGCGGGAGGGGTCACTCGTCGCGCCGGATCGGCTCTTGCTGGAGGTGGCGAACGTGCTGCGGCGGAAAGAGCGTCGGGGCGAACTCACGGCGGAGCACGTCGATCGGGCGACAGCCCGACTTTCATCCTTCTTCCATGAGATCCTGCCAACTGACCCCCTGTTGGCGTCGGCGGTGGGCTTGTCGCGACGATTGGACCATCCCGTCTACGACTGCGTGTTCCTGGCTGCGGCCATGGAACCGGCCACGCGCCTGATCACCGCCGACGGACACTTCCACCGGAAGTTGGGTGCCTTCGGGGAAATCGTCGAGCTGCTTCAAGCGGATCCCGTATAGAGGGGGCGCCCCGCTTCACCTCGCCCGAATCCGCCGCACCTCGAACTGCGGCCCGGCCATCGCGAAGCCGAAGCTATCCGCGTCCTCCCCCTCGACCTCGACTTCCGCGCCGTCGAGCGCGCGCGGCACGTCCCCGAGCAGCACGTAGTCGCCGTCCCGCGTCTGGAGCACCCAGGTGCCGCCCTCGACGTCCCGCCGGGTGAGCCGACCGCGCCGGGTCATGCCGGCTTCTCCCGCCGACGCAGCTTCTGCATCCCTGCCACCGCCATGCCGGCGAGCAGCAGCAGCGTGCCGTTTACCGTGAGCCAGGTGCGGTCGAAGCCGAACGGCATCCACCACAGGTCGGTGCTGCCCGACGCCGCGCCGTAGAGCAGGTGGCTGGCGACGCCGGCCATGAGGCCGAGCGCGACGGGGCCGAGGGTGCGTGACGGCCCCAGGAACACGCCCACCACGAGCGGCAGGAGGAGGGACTGCCACAGCGGGAACCCGGACCAGAAGGGGCCCGGCCAGGTGAGCAGCGGCTGGGAGAGCAGCTCCACCCATCGGTTGGGCGGGAGCGGCAACAGCGGCAGGAAGAACAGACCGCCGGCGACCATGGCGCCGCTGACGACGGTGATGACGCGCGCCGTGCCCCGGAGCGTGCCCAGCAGCGCCAGGGCCAGAGCGATGGCCCCGCCGCCCGCGAAGAGCACGCCCCGCTCGAGCAGCAGGAGCTTGCCCACGGCCCCGGCGATGTCGATCCGGCCGGCGCCGTAGCGCAGGGGATCGTCCCGATCGTCGGCGGTGGTCTGGAGCAGGGACTCGGCCTGATCGGCGGAGGCGCCGGCGCCCAGCAGGACCGCGACCGCGCCCGCCACGTGCGGCGTGGCCATCGACGTGCCCTGCCACTCGGCGAACTTCATGCCGGTGGGGCCGTCCACCGTGGCCTGGGTGATCCCGCCGCCGGGGATCTTGGTGTTGCCCCCCGGGCCCGCGATCTCCACACCCTTCCCCCAGCTCGAGTAGGGCGCGATCTGGTCGTCTGGGCCCACGGCCGTCACTGCCAGCGCGGCCGGCGCGTCGGCCGGGGAGCCCAGTCCCTCGCGTCCGGCGTTGCCGGCGGCGGCGACGACCACCACGCCGGCCTTCCGGGCCTTCTCCACCGCGGTCACGATGACGTCGGCGTGGCCACCGCCGAGCGAGAGGTTGATGACGTCGGCGCCCTGGTCCACTGCCTCGTCGATGGCGGCGGCGATCCAGTCGGTGCGCCCTCCACCCGAGCCGGCGAGCGCCTTCAGCGGCAGGATGGTCGCGTTGGGCGCCACCCCGGCCACGCCGATGCCGTTGTGGGTGGCCTGGGCGATGGTGCCGGCCACGTGGGTGCCGTGGCCGTGATCGTCGGCCGGCGTGGAGGTGCCGGGGACGAAGGAGCGACCGGCGAGGATCCGCGCTGCCGGGAGATCAGGGAGGGCGGACACCCCGGTGTCGATCACCGCCACGACGATGCCGGCCCCGCCACCCACGCGCCAGCCGGTGGGCGCGCCGATCAGCGCGAGGTTCCACTGGCGGCTGAGCAGCGGGTCGTTGGGGTAGCCGAAACGGGTGGAGACGGCGGGGAGGTCGTCGATGGTCATCTCGAAGGCCGGCTCGGCGACCTCCACCAGCGGGTTGCTCCGGAGCGCGGCGATGGCGGCCGGGAGATCGGCGACGTCACCCGAGCGCAGGGCCTCGTCCTCGGAGACCGCCGAGGCCCACGAGAGGCGCACGCCGGCGGCGGCTTCGGCGGCTTCGATGTCGGATGGGGAGGTGCCGTCGACGAAGTCGACGACCAGGGTTCCGGGTCCGACCGGAGCCTCGGCGGTGACGGCGTCCCCCGCGGCGTAGGTCGGCACCCACGGCGCGATCTGCGTGGCGTACAACCCCCCGACGCCCGCGATCAGGCCGAGAGGCAACCACCGGTTCAGGAAGGGGGACGAGTCGGGTTCAGATCGCGCCACGGGAACCTCTCGCGGTGAACGCGCCAGGAGGGGGATCCCTTTCACTCATGGTGCACCACACCCGCTTCGACAAGGGCGGCGACCTCCGGTTCCGTCAAACCGGCTTCGTAGAGGATCTCCCAGCTGTGCTCGCCGAGGCCGGGCGGGGGGCGCCGGCCGACGGGGCCGAGGGGGGGCATGGGGAAGGCCCACCCGCCGAGGGAGAACGACCGCGCCGCCGGATGGGCGAGGGACTCGGGGACGGTCAGCGCCGGGGAGCACGGCACCCCCGCCGCCGCGAGACGGGCCTCCCACGCGCGCACGGTGTCGGTCCCCAGCGTGTCGGTGAGGCGCGCGTCGAGCTGATCCCGGAGCGCCACCCGCGCGCGGATCGAGCCCAGGGCCGGGTCGTCGGCCCACCCCAGAGCCTCGCGCAGCTTGGTCCAGGTGGCGTCACTCGCGCAGCAGATCGCGAGCCAGCCGTCGGCGCACCGGTAGAGGTTGTAGGGGGCGATGGACGGGTGGGCGTTGGAGGGCGCGGGCGGGGCGACGCCGGCGTTGAGCCACGCCGAAGCGTAGTAGGCGAGCAGGTGGTGCTGGACGTCCAGCATGCTGATGTCCACCCGCTTTCCGAGGCCGGTCCGACCGCGCTCCAAGAGCGCGAAGAGCACCGCCTGGACTGCCACCTGGGCGCTGGCGAGGTCCGCGATGGAGGGGCCCGCCTTCTGGGGAGGGTCCCCGGTGAGGGCGGTGATGCCGCCGGCGCACTGGAGCACCAGGTCGTAGCCGGCCCGCTGGGCGTACGGACCGTCCGGCCCGAACGCGCTGATGGACACCGACACCAGGCGCGGATTCCGCGCGCGCAACACCGCGTCCCCGAGCCCCAGCCGGTCCAGGACCCCGGGCCGGAAGTTCTCCACGACCACGTCGCAGGTATCGGCGAGGCGGAGGATGGCCGCGACTCCGTCCGGAGACCGCAGGTCGATGGCCAGGGAACGTTTGTTCCGATTGGTGCACGCATAATAGACCGACGTGCCCTCCCGCAGCGGCAGGAAGTGTCGGGTCTCGTCCCCGGTGAGGGACTCGATCTTGAGGACGTCGAAGCCCTGGTCCCCGAGGATCTGGGTCGCCCATGGGCCGGCCAGCACGCGGGTGAAGTCGAGCACGCGGTACATCGGCACCCTCCTATTGCGGTACCTTTCGCGGATGGTCGTGACCCCGTCGGATCTGGAGCTGGCCCTGGACGTGGGCGCTGCGGCCTGGCCGGCGCTCCGGGGCGCGCGCGTGCTGCTGACCGGGGGGACGGGGTTCTTCGGCGTCTGGCTGCTCGCGACCCTGCAGGCCGCCGACCGCCGCTACGAACTGGGCGTGACCGTCGACGTGGTGAGCCGCGCGCCGGACCGGTTCGTGGGGGAGCACCCGTCGATCGCGGCGTGGCCTGGGCTCTCGTGGATCACCGGGGACGTCCGCAGCTTCGTCGCCCGGCGCCCCTACACCCACGCCATGCTCGGCGCGACCGCGGCGTCGGCGGCGCTCAACGCCGAACAGCCGCTCGAGATGTTCGACGTGATCGTCGCCGGCGCCCGCCACAGCCTCGCCCAGCTGCGCGATCGGCCCCGGGTGCTGCTCGTGAGCTCGGGCGCGGTGTACGGCCGGCAGCCGCCCGAGCTGGACGAGGTCCCCGAGACCCGGCTGGGGCAGCACGACCCGCTCGACCCGGGCAACGCCTACGCCATCGGCAAGCTCGCGGCGGAGCACCTCGCGAGCGCGTGGGGGCGCGGGCGCGGGGCCGACGTGGTGATCGCCCGGCCCTTCGCCTTCGCCGGGGCCGGACTTCCGCTCGACGCCCACTTCGCCATCGGCAACTTCGTGGGCGACGCCGCCGCCGGCCGCGACATCCAGGTGAAGGGCGACGGCACGGCCATCCGTTCCTACCTGTACGCCCCCGAGCTCGCCGCGTGGCTGTGGGTGTTGCTCACCCGTGGGGAGGCGCAGCGCGCCTACAACGTGGGCAGCGCCGAGGCGGTGTCGATCGCCACGCTGGCCACCATCGTCGCCGCGTCCGGCGGGGTCGGGTTCCGGATCGAGGGGGTTCCGGTGCCCGGCGCGGCGGCGGCTCGCTACGTGCCCGACGTGCGCCGCGTCGGCGAGGAGCTGGATCTGGTGCCGCGGATCGGCGTTCGGGACGGGGTGGCGCGGATGCTCGCGGCGGTGCGCGGGGGCTGACCCTGCCGGGGGCGCCCGATCAGGCCGCGCCCGGGTCGAGCACGCCGACCTCGTGGGGGTACCGCAGCTCGGCGCGGAGGTGGTGGAGGATGGGCGCCGTGTAGCCGGTGGTGGCGATCAGGATGGGCTCGGTGCGGTCGCGCAGGGCCGCCGGCGGGAGGATGGGGCGATCCAAGAGCCGATGCCCGGCATAGCGGGGATTGCCGTCGATGAACGCGGCGATGGGCGCGGTGCTCAGCGCGCTGGTCGCCAGCAGGCGCAGCGCCTGGGTGCCGACGCTCCACAGCAGGAAGGGCGCCCGCCGCGCCGACCAGGTGTCGATGGTGCGGCGGATCGGCGCTTCGGCCAGCGTGCTCCGCGCCACGTAGCGGGCGATGGCCGCCGGCGCGTCGTCGTCGGGTAGGCGCACGTCCGCCCCGCCCCGCCGGAACAGCACGCCGACCGCCGGCTCGGGCCAGGCCCGGCCCACCTCCCGATCGACCTGGAACACGCCGACCGGCTGCAGGCCGATGGGCGCGAACAGCCGCGCGAGCGAGGCGGCCGAGAAGAAGTTGACGTGCTCGACTGAGAACTGCTGAAAGGGGATGGCGTCGGAGAGGTCGAAGCGAGACGCGTCTGGGACCTCGACGAAGAGCGCGCCGTCGGCGGGGAGGACGGTGTCGAGCAGGGCCACGAAGCCGGCAAGGTCGACGACGTGCTCGAGCACGTGGAGCAGGACCAGGGCGCCCACCGCCGGCGGGTGGGGACCGCGGAGGCGCTCGGTCAGCCCGGAGAGCGTGCCCGCGGTGACGTCGAGCCCGCGTGCCCGCGCCATGGCCGCGCTGCCCGCGTCGGGTTCGATGCCCGCCAGCGCGGAGTACCCGCGGTCCCGGGCCGCGGCGAGGAAGCCTCCGGTGGTGCTGCCCAGCTCGATGATCGGGGTGTCGTGGGAGAGCCCCTGGGCGTCGAGGAAGGCGGCGACGTGGGCGAAGCGCGCCGCGTCGTGGGGCGGCTCGGTGGCGTGGGTGGTGTACTTGGAGAGGCGGGCGTAGTACCGGTCGAGCTGGGCCTGGTCGAAGGTGCCGCGCCCGGACACCAGGCCGCACGATGGGCAGGCGGTGACTGCGTACCCGTCGAGGGTGTCGGTGGGGCGCCACGGCCCGCCGGGGTGTTCGGGCGGGGCGTCGATGCGGGCGAAGGTGGCGGTGGCGAGGACCGCGCCGCCCGGAGTGGCGCATGCGGGGCAGGGGAGGCGAGACATCGTGCGCCAGCATAGCGTAGCGGCATGCCCGCTCCCCCTCTCACCATCGGCGTCGAGGAGCTCGGACTGTTCCTCCTCGCCAACGTCATCATCGTGTGGATCTGCGCGCCCAAGCTGCTCACCGACATCCGCCGGTGGCGGAAGCCGTAGGCTCAGACCACGCCCAACGCCACCACCGCCCCGAACAGGACCGCGTTGAGCGCGACCTGCGCGCCCACCCGACGCACGGCCTCACCGTAGGCGACCGGATCGGTCACCACGCCCTGCTGATCGAGCAGCCGGCACGGGTCCAGGGTCCAGATCTCGAGCACCGCGTAGGAGACCCAGTACGCGCCGAACAGGGCCACGCGCGGGACGTCGGCGGCCGGCACGGCGAAGCGCGCGACACCGACGGCGCCGGGGTGCCACTGCGCGGACAGCGTCAAGACCTCGAGGAGGATGAAGATGCCCAGGGACAGGCCGAGGATGGCCCCGCAGGCGCGGAACACCCGGACGAGCTGCGCCTCGGACACCGCGCCCAGGTGGCTTCGGCACCCGAACAACAGGGCGAAGGTGACCAGGGTGCCGCCGTGGACCATCCCCGCGAGCGTAGCGGCGACGTTCACGCGACCCCCAGCAGACCGAGGAGTTCCTGCGCGGGCGCGTCGTCGGGGAGCGCGAGCACCGCGTCGACGTCGTGCGTCGAACGGCCACGCACCACCTTCTCGAGGCCGTCTCCGGTCCCGACCGGCGCCGAGCGTCGTTCGGGCCACCAGCCGCCGCGCGACGTGTAGAGCTTCAGCTCGACCGGGAAGGTCCAGACGAAGTTGGCCACGTCCACCTCGGCGAGGGGACCTCGGGGCCCCCGGCGCGCGGACCACGCCTTGTCGGGCCCGGCGCGGAGCAGCGCGCCGAGGTCCGCCAGCGTCCAACCCGGCCACCCGCCCGCGGCCTTGGTCGCGCCGCGGACCGCCCGGTACTCGCCCAGGCCGAAGCCGCCCAGGAGCGGACGCAGACCGCGGGCGGTCGCCTCTACCAGCCGCAGGCTCGCGGCCCAGTCGTGCGTGATCACAACGGTGTTGGTCACCCAGGCGACCTCGTCGGCGCGCGCGCTGGGGTCGCGACGCTCCTCCGCGCCGAGCGCGTGGAAGGACACCAGGATCCCGATGAGGTGCGCGAGGGCGTCGGGGTGGGGCGTCTGCTCCCGACCCCACTGCAGCCAGGGCACCCGCACGTCGATCCGCTCGACCTGGTCGGCGCGGAGCCGTTTCTCGGCCGCCTTGACGTGGCGCTGCAGGATCTCGTCCAGCCCCTCCGTCACCACCGTCGCCCAGGGGGGCACGGCGAAGCGGGGGACGACGAGGGTGCGCGTCAGCCAGACCTTGTCCAGCCCATCGAGGGCGCCGGGGAGCGGCACCCCGGGGGCGTCGGGCGCGCTCCAGGGCGAAGCGTCGCCGCCGTGCCGCGCGGCCGCGTGCCGCGCCATCTCGTCGGGGACGGTGTCCGCGGTGACGCCGCGCGGACCGAGCAGGCGCGCCAGCCCCACCCGTCCGCCGACCTCGTTGGCGGCGACGGTGGCCGCCACCAGCGCGCCGACGGTGCGCGGCGGGTGCGCCCACAACCAGGGCAGGGCGTAGCGCGAGCTGCGGGCCGCGAGCACGAAGGGATCCCCGCCGTCGAGGGAGGCGTCGACCCGCAACGCGCTCGCGCCGGCGACGTGCTGAAGCCGCGCGAGGCGCCGCACGTCCGGGGGGACGGCGGATAGCGTGAGGCGCGACGCCCAGGCGGCGAGGGGAGCGGTGTCGATGGACATCAGTACTGCAGACTCCACTCGACGCCGGCGGCGAGGAGGTGGCCGCCGATTGGATAGGGGGAGCCATCTACCGCATAGCCCGCTGTGGGCACGCTTGGGCTGCCCCGATCGAGCTGGCCTACGGCCAGCTGGTGGTACTGGAAGAAGGCGTCGACCTCCATCGCCCGCCGTTCTTTGGTGCGGAAGGGGTCGTCGCATTGCACCCCGCCGCCGACGGCGAAGATCACCCGGTTCGCATCGAGCAGGGCGCTGCTCACGGTCTGGCTGACGAGCGGGCTCGGTTCGAAGCCCAACCCGCCCCGGGCGAGCACGCGGACGTCGCCGAAGCGGGTCCCGGAGGAGACGGGCGGGGTGGTGATCT
>JAYVAS010000830.1:0-7099 GCA_043750895.1 Pseudomonadota bacterium | reverse complement strand
CCGTCGGCAAGGGCAAGATGACCTTCACCGACGTCACCGAGAACGAGAAGCTCGTCCAGAAGTTGGAGTTCTTCGAGCCGTTCGCTGCGACCGCCACCGTCACCTTCACGCTGAAGCCCGAGGGAGAGGGCACCAAGGTCGTCTGGGGCTACGACGCCAAGAACGACTTCATGGCCAAGGCGGCCGGGATGTTCATGGACATGGACAAGATGCTTGGCGACGACTTCAGCAAGGGGCTCGCCAAGCTCGCCCCCGTGGCCGAAGCCAACGCCACCGCGCGGAAGGAAGCCGAAGCGGCCGCCGCCGCCCAGGCCGCCGCCGAAGCCGCTGCCGCGGCCCAACTGGCCACCGACGGTACCGCGGTCGCCACTCCGGCCGAGCCCGCGCCCGGCAAGTAAGCGTCGCCGGGGGCCGTCGCCCGGCGGCCCCCTCGCCCCGAAGTACAGTACCCTCTCGACCATGAATCCTGTCGAGCGTGTCGCCCACGCCACCACCGCGTGGGCCGAAAAGTGGATGCCCGACGCCTTCGTGTTCGCGTTGGGCGCCACCCTGCTGGTATTGGTCGGGGCGCTCGGGGTGGACGCGGCGGCCCGTGCCAACCCGTTGATCCTCGCCGACGCGTGGGGCAAGGGCTTCTGGTCGCTGATCCCGTTCACCCTCCAGATGTCGATGATCATCGTGAGCGGCTACGTGCTGGCCAGCTCTCCGCCCATCCGGCGGGCGATCGGGCGCCTCGCCGCCGTGCCCCGCTCCGCGAAGGGCGCAGTGCTGCTCGTCGCCCTCGCCTCGATGGGCTCGTCGTTGCTCAACTGGGGCTTCTCGCTGATCTTCTCGGCGCTCCTGGCCCGCGCCGTGGCCCGGCGGGTGCCAACCGCCGACTATCGGGCCCTCGCGGCCGCGGGGTTTCTCGGCCTGGGAACGGTGTGGGCGCAGGGGCTGTCGGGTTCCGCCGCCCTCCAGATGGCGACCCCGAGCGCGATGCCCGAGAAGCTGAAGGCGGTCGTGGCGGGCGGGATCCCGCTCACCGAGACCATCTTCCGCTGGGAGTCGATGGTGGCGGTGGTGATCGAGATCACCGTGGTCGCCGGCGTGATGTGGCTCATGACCCCCACCCGCGGCCGCTCGGCGGCCGAGCTGGGCGTCGACCTCGGCGGCGAGGACGGCGCCCCCCTCCCCGGCCCCACCACCCCCGGTGAACGGCTCGAACACCGCCCCTGGCTGCTCGTACCCGTCGTGCTCCTCGGCTTCGTGTTCCTGGTCCGCTCGGTGCTCGCCCGCGCCACGTCCCTTCCCGCCGCCGCGAACGCCCTCGACTTCAACACCATCAACCTCTTCTTCCTGATGACCGGTGCCCTGTTGCACTGGACCCCGGCGTCGCTGATGCGCGCCGTGAAGGAGGCCACTCCCGCCGTCTGGGGCGTCCTGCTGCAGTTCCCGTTCTACGGCGGCATCTTTGGGCTGATGACCGAGACTCGGCTGTCCGAGGCGCTGGCTTCGGTCTTCGTCCACACCGCGAACGCGACCCTCTACCCGGCCCTCATCGTCCTCTACTCGGCGGTGCTCGGCATGTTCGTGCCGTCGGGCGGCTCGAAGTGGGTGATCGAGGCGCCCTACGTGCTCGAGGCGGCGCGTCAGCTCGGGGTGTCCGAGGGGTGGATGGTGGTCACCTACGACCTCGGCGAGGCCATCGCCAACCTGCTCCAGCCCTTCTGGATGCTCCCCATCCTGACCCTGCTCGGGCTCAAGGCGCGGGACATCATGGGCTACACCTACGTCGTCGCCCTCGTGTTGCTCCCGCTGGTCGTGGTGTTGGTGACGGTGCTCGCGCCTGGCTGACCGCGCGAGCGGCGCGCCGAGCCCATGCGCGCGGTCGGGGCGGAGGGTTACCCCCCTTCCGATGCGTGTCTTCCACTCCCCGAAGTACTTCGCCGACCTCGGCGACCACGTGATGCCGATCCGGAAGTTCGCCCTGGTGCGGGAGGGCATCGAAGCCTCGGGGCTCCCCGTCACCGTGATCGAGCCGCCGCGCACCACCGACGCCGATCTGCTCCGGGTACACACCGCCGCGTACATCCACGCGGTTGACACCGGCGAGCCGCGCGCGCTCGCCGAGTCCCAGAAGTTCCCCTGGTCCCCCGGGCTCGCCGAGGCGGTGCGCTGGACGAACGGCGGTTGTATCGCCGGGGTCCGGGCCGCCATGGAAGACGGCGTCGCCGGCAACCTCGCGTCGGGCTTCCATCACAGCCACCAGACGCGCGGGGAAGGCTATTGCACCTTCAACGGGCTGGTCGTCGCCTACGAGCGCGCCCGCGCCGACGGGCTCCTGAGCCGGGCCCTGGTGATCGACATGGACCTGCACTACGGGAACGGGACCGCGTTCCTCTGTGCGGGGCGCCCCGACCTGTACCAACTCTCGATCTACGGCAACTGGTACGACCAGAACCTCGCCCACCGCGACGTGACCACCCGCCGCACCCCCGACACCGAGAACGCGCGGTCGATCCCGGTCCCCAACGGCGCCGGACGCGACGTCTACCTCGGCATCCTCGCCGAAAACCTCGACCGGATGATCGACCTGGCCCGACCGGAGGTGCTGTTCTACCAGGCGGGCGCGGACCCCTACAAGGAGGACCCGTACTCCCCCCTGGACCTCGACCACGACGCGCTGATGGCCCGCGACCGCTACGTCTTCGAGACCTGCAAGCGGCGCGGCGTCCCCGTGCTCTGGGTGTTGGCCGGGGGGTACACCAAAGACGTCACCAAGGTCGTGCAGGTGCACGTCAACACCTTCCTGGCCGCGAGCGCCGTGTACCGCTAGTTCGGCCCGACCCCCGCCCGGTCGTTGGCCATCGCCAGGTCCTCCGTCGCCTCGCCGACCTCGGGGAGGGACTCGGGCGCCTCTCGGTCGACCTCCCCTTCCCAGGTGTAGCCCCGGTCGCGGTTGGCGTAGACGTAGTGGGGGCGCTGGTCCAGCTCGGCCGCGATGCGGGCCAGCTGCTCGTCCAGCCACGCGGGGTTGGCCCGCAGGGTCTCGCGTATGCCGCTCTCGAGGTAGGGCCGGGTCTCCACCGCGCCGCCGTAGCAGCGCAGGTAGACGTTGTAGCGGAACAGCCGCTTGAGCCGGTGCAGATCGCGAGACCCGCTCGGCAGCGGCAACAGCTCGACGAAGTCCCGCTTCTGGGACCGCGCCTCGAGACGATCGAGCACCACCTGCAGGCTGTTGTCGAGGAACTCGGGCGCACAGTGGGTGGCGAAGTCGTCGTAGAGCAGCCGCAACACGCCCCGCGCCTCTTCGAGGGGGAGCGTCGCCTGGCGCTCGAAGCCCATCCGCCGCAAGAGCACCATGAACGGCATGGGGCGGTTGCCAGTCCGACGAATCTCCGCGGGGTCGCGGAAGTCGGGCTGCCGGTAGGGGAAGTGGCGGGGGTTGATGACGTCGAAGCCGCCACGTCCGTAGAACAGGATGCGCTGCCAGGAGAGGCGCTCCTCCGGGGTGAAATACTCCATCTCGGCCGCGAGATCGATGCGCATCCCATAGTGGCGGGCGGGCGCGTCCGGCGCGGGCAGCACGATGCGGCCACGCGCGTGCAGCTCGGCGAGGTACTGCATCGCGATCTCGACCGGCGCGATCCGAAGCCAGTAGGAGAGCACGGTGCCCCGCGCCTCCGGCCGCATGTAGATGTGGGAGAGGTACACCACACACAGGTCGGGGTCGTAGGCCTGGTTGATCAGCACCGACCCGTCGCGCACCCCGCGGATCACCCCCTGCTCGTCCCGGGCCACGAGGAGGAAGTACCGGCAGAAGGTGCCGTTCGCTTCGATGGGCTCGTAGGGATCGTCGAGGAGGAAGCTCCGGATGGCCTCGGCCCGCTCCATCTCCCCGTGGGGCCCGAAGGCGTCCCAGAGCATCTGGTAGGCACCCTCGAAGTCCGGATCGTCAGGGGAGAGGATCTCCCAGAGTTGGTAGCGGCGGGTTTCCCGCTCGACCATCTCGACGACGTCCTGGTGGAAGAGGTCCTTCATGCACAGGCGAATGCGACGGGCGGGCATACCCGGAGAAGGTACCATGCGGTCCGGCCAACGTGCCTGGGGCGACCGACCGTCGGGACGCGTCGGCGGGGCCCCCTCCCCCCTCTTTCCGGATAGCCTGCGACGTGGCCACCCTCGACATCGACGACAACAACGCCTGGTGGTGGCACTCCGCGGCGCCCATCGCCCCCTGCCCGTCGCTCGTGGGCGACACCACCGCCGACGTGTGCATCCTCGGCGCCGGCTTCGCCGGGATGTCGACCGCCTGGCACCTCTCCCACGCCCGTCCCGACCTGGGCATCGTGCTCCTCGAGGCCAAGCGGGTGGCCAATGGCGCCTCCGGTCGCAACGGCGGCATGCTCCTCAACTGGATCAACGGGGTCGACCAATCCGACGAGGCGGTGACCCGCCGGGTCTGGGCGTGCACCCAGGCCGCCATGACCACCATCGAGGAGGTGATCGGGGCCTGTCGACGCCCGGTCCGCCTGTCGCGGGATGGCTGCATCGAGGTGCAGACCGCGTCGAACCGCGCCGAGAGCGCCCACGCGCGGGTCGAACGCCTCAACCGCTGGGGCATCCCGCTGCGCTACCTCACCGGCACCGCCCTCAGCGACGCCGCGCGCCTCGAAGGCGCGGTGTCGGCCATCCTCGACCCGACCGCCGGCCGGCTCCACGGGGTCGAGCTGCTGCGCGCGATGCAGGAGATCCTGCTGGAGCGCGGCGTCCGGATCTACGAGGGGACCCCGGCCACCCAGGTCGACGAAGGCCAGACCATCGTGGTCCACACCCCGGCCGGCAAGGTCCGCGCCCCGACCCTCGTCCTCGCCCTCAACGGCTACTCGGGGCGGCTCGGCTACTTCGGCGGCAGCGTCTTCCCCCTGCACTCCCACATGGTTGCCGTGCCCGCCGAGGACGTGCAGTGGAACGTCAACGGCGTCTCGGACGACCGGGATCGGATCGCCTACGGCACCCGCATCGCCGACACCCTGCTCTTCGGCGGCGGCTCCAACCAGAGCTACGCCTACCGGTGGAACAACGCCACCGCCTGGCACGGATCATCCGACACGGCCGTCGCCGCCGTCCGAGCCACGCTCGCCGGCTACCTGCCCGCCCTCGCCGACCGCGCGCCCACCCACACCTGGACCGGCACCCTGGGCATCACGCTCTCCCGCTGTTGTTCCATGGGCACCACGGGCCGCCACCGGAACGTGCTGTACGCGACCGGCTTCGCCGGGCACGGCCTCGCCCTCGCCAACCTGGCCGGGCGGGTGCTGGCCGACATCTACTGCGGGAACCCCGACCCGTGGCGGGCGCTGCCGTTCTTCAACCGCAGCCTCGCGTGGATCCCCCCCGAACCCTTCCGCTGGGTCGGGTACCACGCGTTCACCGGCCTCACCGGCAAGTCGCCCCGAAAGAACGACTGAGCGGCGGAGTCGGACGGGAGCGGAGTCGGGTCCCCCACGATCCGGATCAGGGAGGCGACGCTGCGCCCTCGTCCGCGTCGAGGCGGTAGCCGACGCCCCACACGGTCCGGATGCGGTCGCCGTCGGCGTCGAGCTTCTTCCGCAGGCGGGAGATGTGGGTCTGGAGCGCCTGTTCGGTGGCCTGATCGCCGCCGTGGAGGGCCGCGACCAGCAGCTCGCGCTTCACCGCCCGACCCTGCTTGCGCAGCAGCACCTCGAGGAGCTTGAACTCGGTCGGGGTGAGGTTGGCCTCGACCCCCCGCACCGTGACCGTCCGCGCGCCGAGATCCACCGATACCACCCCGAAGGTGCGCGTCCCGTAGGGCTCGCGTGTGGCCGCCGGCCGACGCAGCCGCGCGCGGATCCGGGCGAGCAGCTCGTCGGTGCGGAAGGGCTTGGTGACGTAATCGTCCGCGCCCAGGTCCAGGCCGGTGACCTTCTCCTCCCCGCCGTCCTTCGACGTCAGGATGATGACCGGCGTCGAGGAGTGGCTGCGCAGATCCGAGAGGATGGAGAAGCCGGTGCGATCCGGGAGCACGAGGTCGAGCAGGACCAGATCCGGCTCCCGCTTCTGGAACGCCTGGAGGCCGGTCACGCCGTCGTGGGTCACGGTCACGGTGAAGCCGTGGCGCGTGAGCTCCTCACGGATCACCTCGGCAAGAAACCGATCATCTTCGATCACCAGAATGCGGGACATCTTACGATTCTATCCCATCGGGCCGGGTACCCGCCGCACCCGTGGTCAAGGGAACGTCCAGGCCGAGGCGCGCCGCCAGGAACCCAATCCACGCCGCGTACCAGGCCCGGATGTTCCGGGGCTTGAGGATCCAGTGGTTCTCGTCGGGGAACACCCCCAGCTCGGCATCGACCCCGTGGGCGAGGAGCGCGTCGAACATCTGCAGCGCCTCGCCGACCGGCACCCGGTAGTCCTTGTCTCCATGCAGGATGAGCACCGGGGTGGACCACGCCGAGACGCCCCGATGGGGTGAGTAGCGGTTGACCCACGCTTCGTCGATCCAGGTGGCGCCCGCGAGCTCGAGCCGCCACCAGGCCGGCTCGTCGGTGACCCCCGCGAACCCGGCGAGGTTCCACAGTCCGGCGTGGCTCACCAACGCGCGGAACCGGGAGGTCTGGGTCCCCATCCAGTTCACCATGTAGCCGCCGAAGGAGCCGCCCATCGCCACCATCCGCGCCGGGTCCACCGACGGGAGGGCCTCGAAGGCGTCGGCCACGGCCATCAGATCGTGGTAGCAGGCGTCCCCCCAGGTGTTCCCCCAGATGCCGTCCACGAACGGCCACCCGTAGCCGGTGGAGCCGCGCGGGTTGGGCAGGCACACCGTGTAGCCGGCGTCCACCGCCACCAGCGGATTCCACCGCCAATGCCAACCGTCGGCGTACGCCCCGACCGGCCCGCCGTGGATCCAGAACAACCCCGGCGCCGCCGCGGCGAGGCCCTGCCGCGCGACGACGAACGCGTGGATGGGGGTGCCACCCGCACCCGGCACCCGGAGCTCGGTGACCTCCACCGCGGCCTCCGCCGGGTCGTAGCCGCTGAGCCGGGCGACCACCGTGGGGCCCGCGCCCAACGGCATCCGGAACGGCTCCGG
>JAYVAS010000829.1:0-2278 GCA_043750895.1 Pseudomonadota bacterium | reverse complement strand
TCGACCATGTTGCCGCCCGTGGGCCCCAGGTAGTGCGGGTGATCCAGGCTCTCGATGACCGCCACGACCTGATCGTTGCCGAGGATGTAGTCCCCGGGTGACGCGAGCGCGTCCATGCCGCCGGGGCCGGTCTCTCCCGGGCCGATGACCCGCACCTCGGTGCTCCCGCCGGTGCACGTGGGCGGCGGCGGCAGGTCGGGACACGGGGACGGGACCTCGCAGCCCTCGGCCCCATCGAGGCAACCGTCGGACTGGCATCCGTAGAGGAAGGCGAGCAGAAGCAGCATCTGCACCGAGTATCGCGGCCCCCGCCCGAGAGGTACGGGCGGTGGGCCCAGGCGTTACAATGCGGCCCTGCTCGAGTGCCGGATGTTGTTCCTCCTGCTGTTTGCCTGCGAAGAAGAGCCCGAAATCGACATCATCACGACGGCGGAGGCGGACACCGACACCGACGCCGATGCCGACACCGACACCGACACCGAAGGGAGCTACACCGACCACTGCGGGGACATCACCACGGATCAGACCTGGACCGCGGCCGCCAACCCCCACCGCATCTCCTGCGCCGTGGACGTCCTCGGCGCCGTGCTCACCCTCGAGGCCGGGGTCGAGGTGGAGGTCGACGACGCCGACGGCATCACCGTCGGGAACAGCGACTACGGTGGCTCCCTCGTCATCGCCGGCACGGAGGCGCAGCCGGTGCGCCTGCACGGGGTAGGCTCGAGCGACGGGGGCGTCTGGGACGGGATCGTGGTGAACGACCTCGCCTCCGGGGTGTCCTTGTCGTGGACGACCATCGAGGGCGGCGGCGGCGCCGCGCGCGGGGCGCTCTACAGCGAGGCCCCTCTGCTGTTGGACCACGTCACCATCGGGGCGTCCGAGGACCACGGGCTGGAGCTCACCGACGGCGCCTATCTGATGGACGGCTCTAACTCCATCTCCGTCTCCGACGCCGGGGCGCTCTTCTTCCCGATCAGCCTCGTCCCCGCGGCGGTCGCCACGCTGCCCATCGGCAACCTGGACGTCAGCAACAACCCCCAGGCCATGATCCGGATCGAAGCCGGCGACCTCGGGACGAGCGCCACCTGGGCCGACCCCGGGGTGCCCTATGTGGTGGACGGGCGGGTCGACGTCGAAGGCACCGCCGACAACCCCGCCATCCTCACCATCGGCCCCGGCACCACCGTCCAGGTGGCGCGCAGCGGCGGGATCCGGATCGCGTCCACCGGCGGCGCCGGGGGTCTGCGCGCGTTGGGGACGTCGGGCG
Source organism: Pseudomonadota bacterium (assembly GCA_043750895.1). Lineage (GTDB taxonomy): Bacteria > Myxococcota_A > UBA796 > UBA796 > SXON01 > JAYVAS01. The sequence continues at coordinate 1,011 of JAYVAS010000829.1, read as the reverse complement.
CGCCCGTGGCGTTCACCGCGTTCGGCGCGGCCCTCGCCGGGTACTGGGACGGCATCGAGGCGCTCTCCGGGACCTCGTCGGACGCCCTCACCCTCACCCACACCACCGTGTCCTACGCCGGGGGCGGCACCCATGGCGCGGCGGTCTACGTCGCCGACGCCGAGCTGCTCGCCGACAGCCTGACCATCACCGACTGCGAAGACCTCGGCCTGTACCTCTCCGGCGACGCCCAGCTCGGCGAGGGGAGCGACGACATCACGGTCGAGGGCTGCGCGCGACCGGGTCGGGTGCCCGCGCACGCGCTGGGTCGCTTCGTCGGGGTGGACACCACCTTCGTCGACAACACCGAGGCCCAGCTCATCGTAGACGGGGACGACATCTCCTCGGCGATGACCTGGCCCCGCCTCGACGTGCCCTACTGGGTCCAGGGCGATGTGAACGTCGACGGCACCGTCCCCGACCCCGCGGTCCTCACCCTGACCGCCGGGACGACCTTCTACATGGCCAACGACGCCGGGATCTTCGTCGGGCGGCACGACGGCGCCAGCGCGCTGGTGGCCGTCGGGACGGAGTCCAACCCCATCGTGTTCCGCGCCGGGGACGCCGAGGTCAAGGGCCAGTGGTGCGGCATCGGTCTCTACGACACCTCCGACGACGCGCTCTCCATCTTCGACCACGTCGAGATCGCGCACGGCGGCGGCTCGACCCTCTCCGGCAACATCCACCTCTCGTCGGCGAGCCCCCGCATCGATCACACGACGCTGACGGACAGCGACGAGTACGGGCTGTACCTCTCCACCGACGCGGCCCCCACGCTGGGCACGGTCACCTACAGCGGCAACCGGCTGGGCGACACCAACTGAGGCCGTCGCCCGCGCGCACGGACGGATAGTCTCCCGGCTCCGGAGTCCCCCCCATGAGCGAGGCCAGCCTCATCCACGAAATTGCAGAGCTGGGCATCGACGAGGAGAGCTGGCAAGTCCTCGCGCTGCTCCCCCTGGTGGAGGTGGC
>JAYVAS010000828.1:0-5157 GCA_043750895.1 Pseudomonadota bacterium | reverse complement strand
CCTCGCCGAGCTGAAGACCCTCCGCGCCGTGCAACCGTGGCCCGACCGCCCCCACGATCACGATGGGCTCTACCTCATTCCCACCTTCGACGAGGTCGTCGCCCTCGCCGCCGAGCTGTCCGCGTCCACCGGCCGGCCGATCACCGTCGTCCCGGAGACCAAGCACCCGTCGTACTTCGCCTCCATCGGCCTCCCCTTCGAGCCCGCCCTGGACCCCGCGCTCGCCGCCGCGCGCGCCGCCCGCGTCCCGGTCCTGCTCCAGAGCTTCGAGCTCTCCAACCTGGAACGCCGCGCCGACGACCCGCCGCGGCTGCTGCTGATCGGGAACCCCACCGCGACCATCCCCGGCGACACCCGCACCTACGGCGCCGTCCTCGCCGACCTCCCGGCCCTGCGCCGCGACGTCGAGGCGCTCGGCGTCCCCCGCGAGCTGGTGTGGGGCCCGGCCGGCCCAACCGGCTTCGTCGCGCAGGCCCACGCCGCGGGGCTGAAGGTCTACGTGTGGACCTTCCGCGCCGAGCGACCCGGACCGGCGGGGAACGGCGATCTGGAGGCCGAGATCGCCGCGTTCCTCCGGTTGGGCGTGGATGGGGTGTTCGCCGACCAGCCCGACCGCGCGGTGAAGGCGCGCGCGCGCCTGACCGGACCCGCCGCGGCGCAGTAGCCCGCCCCCGGGGATACACCCCGCCGCCATGCGCCCCCCCCGCGACGTCACCATCCATTCGATCGACGCTGAAGGCAACGGCCTCGGCACCGACGATCGCGGCCTGGACTGGCGCATCCGCGGCGCCCCCCCGGGTGCTGTGGTGCGCGCGGTGGGCCGACCCAAGCTGGGCTACCGCATCGGCCTGGTGTCGCCGCCGCCCGACGGACTCACGCCCCCCTGCCCGGCGTTCGGGATGTGCGGGGGCTGCGTGTGGCAGGAGCTGCCGCTCGACCGGCAGCGGGCCGAGAAACACGCCGCCGTCAACCGCCTCGTGGCCGACCTGGGCGGCGTGGATCACGGGGTGGTCGGCGAAGACGCGGCCTACGGCTGGCGCAACAAGGTCGAGCTGAGCTTCGGCGTGGACCGCTTCCTCGCCCAGGACAACCGGGAGGCCGAACGGATCGGCCGCTGGCTCGGCTACCACCCCCCCGGCCGCTTCGACCGCATCGTCGACCTGGAGGGCTGCCTCCTCGTCGAACCCGCGATGGACGCGGTGTACCGCCGCATCCGCGCCGACGTCCTCGGCACCGACTTCCCGTTCTGGAACCCGCGCGACCACACCGGCTTCTTCCGCCACCTCGGCCTCCGTACCGGCAACGAGGGCGTGCTCGTCACCCTCTACACCGCCCCTCCCGACGAGGAGCAGGCGGCGTGGCTCGCGGAGCGCGCGCCGCACTGGGGCGGGGCGGGCGTGGTCTGGGTGGTGTCGGACGCGCGGGCGGACGCCGCGGTGGGCACCGTCCGCGCCGTGCTGCACGGGCAACCCACGGTCTCCACCCGACTCGGCGCGATCGCCATCCAGCTATCGTCGAGCGCCTTCTTCCAGGTCAACCACGCCGCCGCCGGTCGCCTCGCTGCGCTGGTCGCCGACTGGGTGGGCCCGGCCGCGGTCCTGTGGGACCTCTACTGTGGCACCGGCATCCTCGGCCTCGCGTGCGCCGCGCGGGTGGGGAAGGTCTACGGCATCGAGATCAACGCCGCTTCCGTCGAGGACGCCCGGGCCACCGCCGCGCGGAACGGCGTGGACGCCACCTTCGTGGCCGGCGAGGTCGAGAAGCTCGTCGGCACGCTCCCGCGCCCCGACGCCGTCATCGTGGACCCGCCCCGCGCCGGGCTCCATCCCGAGGCGCTTCGGGTCGTCGCCGGCCTCGACGCCGACGTGCTCGTCTACGTGGCCTGCCGGCCCTCGTCGCTGGCGCGCGACGGCATGGCGCTCCGCGTGGCCGGGTGGACCTGCACCGACCGCATCTGCGTCGACATCTTCCCGCAGACGGCCCACATCGAGGTGATCACCCGCTGGGTTAGGTCCCCCCGATGCTGACCTTCCTCCTCGCGTCCGCCCTGGTCACCCCCGCCCACGCCGATGACTTCTGGCAGACCTGGGGGGACGGCAAAGCCGAGGTCGACACCTACACCCTCGCCCAGCCCCGGTACGGTGCCGTCAACCGGGGCGACGCGGTGCTCATCTTCGTGACGGAGGACTTCTCCTGGTCCGAGCGGGTCAAAGCAGACCCCGGCAGCCATCCGGACGGGGACATCCGGAAGGTGTTCAAGCTCAACGCGATGCGGAACTTCGACACCGGCATCTACACCTACCACGTCATGACCAGCGCCTTCCTGCGGGTCGACGGCGGCGACGGCATGGCCGCCCTGGACCCGATCAAGGTCACCTTCTCCGCGCAGGAGTGGTGTGGCATGGTCTACGATGAGCTGGTCATGGGCCCCGGAACCGTGCGCAAGACCGGCCACACCTACTTCGACGCCGACACCGCACCGCCGGCTACCGTCAAGGTGCCGCCCGGCGTCGTCTACGGCGACGCGCTCCCGGTGCTGATGCGCGGCCTGAAGGGCGAGTGGGTCGCCGCGGGCGCGAGCCGCACCTTCGACTACTACCCGAGCTCGATGGACACGCGCTTCGCGCACGTCGTCGCCCGGCTCGGTCGGGTCACCGTCACCCGCGGCGCCGGGACCAGCACGCGCACCGTCCCCGCCGGCAGCTTCCCGGTCGAGACCTGGACCACCGCGGTGGACGGCGGAGAGACCATCACCTGGTTCCTCGAAGCCGCCGCCCCGCACCGCATCGTCGCCTGGGAGTCCAGCGCCGGCGAGAAGGCCGAGCTCAAGGCCAGTGAACGCCTGCCCTACTGGAGCATGCACGGCCCCGAACACCTCAACGATCGCACCCGGATGGGACTCTGATGTTGCTCCTGCTCGCCCTCGTCGCCTGCACCTCCTCCGACAAGGACACCACCCGGACCTACGACACCGGCGGGGACACCGGCAACCCCGAGTGTGGCCGTCTGCGCGGGACCTCGGGCGTGATGATGTTCCAGGCCGACGACGCCGTGCGCGCCTCGGTCGACGCGGCGGACCCGACCACCGACTCCCATTCGGTCGCCGGCCCCCTCACCGACGGCCTCACCTGGCTCCTCTCCAACGGCCCGCAGGTGCTCGCCTCGGTGGACGCCGGCTGCAACTGGGACCGGGTGGGCAGCCTGCCCGCCACCGGTTGGTGGAACCTGGTCGTCGCCGGGGACCGGGTGTACGCCTTCGACCGCGACAGCAGCGACGCCGCGCGCTCGGACGACGGCGGGGTGGGCTGGACGCCCTTCGACACCGGCGAGGCTTTCGTCGGCTGGCCGGTCCCCGACGCCGGAGACCCCAATCGGGTCCGCGGCGTCCAGGCCCGCGGGGTCGTCACCACCTCGGACGGCGGGGACAGCTGGCAGGTCACCGGGAGCGCGCCCGCCGGCACGCTGCGCGACGCCTCCCTCGTCGCCACCGACCTCGACACCATCGCGGTCGCGACCACCACCGGGGTCGCCTACACCCGCGGCGGCGGCACCACCTGGGACGAGATCGGCGCCGGCCTGCCGGAGGACCTCACCTCGCCCGGTCGCACCGTCGCCAAGGTGGCCATCCACCCCGAGAACATCGACGTCCTGTGGGCCTTGAGCCAGGCAACCACCGGCGTGTACTCCATCGCCCGCACGGAAGACCACGGCGGCGCCTGGGCGCGACAGGTGGACTCCGACGGCGCCAACCTCAACGACGCGAGCGGGCTCTGGCCGGTGCGCGGACGGACCGACCAGGTGGCGTCGTCCTACGCGAGCAGCGTCGACGCCTACGGGATCGACCTGCACACCGTCACCGTCACCGTCGGCACCCACACCCTGCACGTCGGCAGCTACTACGGCTTCAGCAACCTGGTCATGGACGACGACCGGTGGCTGGCGGCGGTGGACGGGGTGGTGGACTGAGGTCCATCTCGGCTCCGCCCCTTACCGGACCGTGGAGGACATCTGCCGGGAACTCGAACGCGAGTTCGGGGCTCAAACGCTCGCTGTGACCCTCGCGCATGTTCGCCGAATACGGGGTCGCGGTCATCACGGCGTGACGCCGAAGGTCGTGCGCTGGCGCGGCTCGAAACGGCGGAGGGCGAGGACGACTGGCTCGGCCGGATGGCGGCTTGAGAGCGCGTGCGCGTCAGGACGATCTGGCCGTCGTCGAGGTCAAGCCTCACCCAATTGATTGTCGGGCCCCGCTGAGACGGCGAGGGTCTCCTCGTGGCGGCGTCGACGATGGCCCAACCCCATCGCCAGCAGCGGCGCCACCAGGCTCAGGGGCAGCAGGCACATCTTCAAGACCGTCACCGGCGCCAGAGACACGGCCAGCAGCGGCTCGGGTGATGGAAAATGTGCGATCAGGGCGTAGATGATGCTGTTCTCCAGCATGTCCGTCCCGAACCACGCCAGCGGCAGCGTGAGCAACGCGGCGCGCCACGCCGCCCCTCCGCTCAGCCGTGCAGTCGCGTAACGAGCGAGGGCGACGAAGAACAGGAGGAGGGAGAGCGGGAAGAGAACATCGCCCGTGGTCGTCATACGTTGGTACATGCTCCGGACGCCCGGCCCGAACGCGTCGAGTCGCGCGACCACCTCGCTCGCCGAAAAGGACGGCCGCTGATCGAAGAGTGCGAGGCCGCCGCTGGCGTTGTGGAGAGCGCGCGCCCCATAGGGGAAGCTGGTCAGGTGTGTGAGCCCGAAGACGCCAACCACGATCCCGAGGGTGAGCAGCACCGGCAGCCCCCCCTCGCGCCGATTGACGGCGAGCACTCCCGAGAGGAAGCCAAGCAGGAAGACGGTGGGGATGAAGACGATGTGCTCTGGCGTCACGGGCGGCTCCTGGGTAGCTTCGCGGTTGGTGGCACGCTTGGACCGCGTCCCTCACTACCCGCCCACCACGTCGACTCCAGCGACAACGGCCGCTTGGGTGTGCGCTACCGGACAGAGAGGGCATTGATGTGCGGTAATGAGCACCAGTAGAGAAAAGGGCGCGCCACGGCCGGATCGCCGGGCGCTGCGAACGCGCGCAGCGCTGCATGGCGCCTTGAGCCGGCTGATGGTGGAGCGCAGCTATGATGCGCTGACAGTGAGTGACATCTGCGAGGCAGC
>JAYVAS010000827.1:0-6624 GCA_043750895.1 Pseudomonadota bacterium | reverse complement strand
CGCCGACGCCGCGACACACCGCCGCGGATCACGCCCCCTTCGGTTACCATGCCGTGTCCGCTCGGATCCGGGGTCCGCGCCGGTTCCCTCGCTGGGGGGTTTCAGCCGGACATCACCGGAGCCGACCGTTCGCAGGACGTCATGGCGGTGTTCACCAACCTCTTGCATCCCACCGACTTCAGCGCCGATGGGGTGCCCGCGTTTGTCCACGCCCTCCGTCTCGCCATCGCCTTCCAGGCCAACCTGGACCTGCTGCACGCGGACAAGGCCGACGAGAACCCCGCCTGGTCCGAGTTCCCCGGGGTCCGCGACACCTTGAGCCTGTGGGGCAGGCTCCCGCCCCACGCCCCCCCGGAGGCCGTCGCGCAGCTCGGGCTGGGCATCCGAAAGGTGCGGATGCGGGAGGACGACCCGGCGAAGGCCATCGCCGCCGCGGCGCGCGGGCGCGACCTGCTGGTGCTCGCCACCCACGGTCGCTCGGGCGTGAACCGCCTGCTCCGGGGGAGCGTGGCAGAGGACGCCTCGCGGTCCGCGTCGGTACCCACGCTGTTCATCCCCTACCAGGCCCGCGGCTTCGTGGACGCGGCGACCGGCGGCGTCACCCTCGGACGCGTCCTGGTGCCGGTGTACCAGGACCCGGACGGCATCGAGATCGCCGCCGAGCTGGTGCGACGCCTGGCGGTGCCCGAAGGGCGTTTTCGCATCCTCCAGGTCGGGGAAGCGCGCACGCCCACCAGCGGCCCCTACCCCTACGTCGCCGGATGGCACTGGGAGCAGGAAGGACGCGCGGGGGCGGTCGTGACCGCCATCCTCGACGAGGCCCACGCCTGGGCCGCCGACCTGGTCGTCATGGCCACGCGGGGCCACGACTCGGTCGGGGACACGTTCCTGGGAAGCACGATGGAGCGGGTGCTGCGGCAGTCACCCTGCCCGGTGCTCTCCGTTCCTGCCCTTACTTGACCATCCAGCGGTCCGCCGTGTGCTTGAGCTTCCGCTCCCGTTCGAGCTTGCGGAGCTCGGTGAGCACTTCCGCGGCGGTGAGGTCCTTGTAGGGCGACCGGTGCCGGATGCCGTCCACGAAGATGGACTCCTTCAGGCCACGCTCGGCGTACTCACGCGCGGACAGACGGGAGAAGGCGTCTTCGCGGATCCACTCGGCGCGGCGGGGGTCCACCTGGGCGGCGGGGGTCTTGGCGACCTTGGGGGCGGCCGGGGCCTTGGCGGGCTTGGTGGACGGGGCCGAAGCGCGGGCGACGTCGGACTTGCGGGGTGCCGGGAGCACCACCGCCGCGGGGGGCACGGCGCCCCAGGCCGTCTGCAGGGACTGAAGGATGCCGACCGAGGCGCCGGAGGCCACGGGCACGACGCCCTCGAAGGCCTCGCGCATACGGGTGGGAACCGACTCCGCCGGGATCCGGGCGACCTCTTCGAGGAAGAGGATGCGGGTGTCCCCTTCGGGCATGTCGATCAGCTCACGACTGGCGCGCATGGCCCAGTTGTTGAGGTCGGCGCCGAGGCCGCCGGGGAGGTTCAGCTCCGACAACGCGTAGAGGTCCGCCACCGTCCCGGGATCGATGCGGTCCAGGTGTTGGCGGATGACGTCCGATGTGAGAACCTGGATCATCGCGGGAGGCGACTTGCGCAGCCGCTCTACACTGATCCGCTGGATTCGGTGTTCATTGGGTGCAGCCACTAAAACCTCTCTTGCGAGCGGCTTCTAACGCAAGAAAGGGCCCCGTCATCCCGTCACCCGTCCTTCACACGCCGGACTTTGGACGCTCCCAAAGGTATTCTGGTTCGCCAAGCTGCTTCGCTGCCCAGCGACCGGCCACGAAGAGGTAGTCCGAAAGTCTGTTGAGATACCGCATCGCGCCCTCCCCGGCGTCCGGCTCCTCCTGTATCAGCCCGACGAGCTCCCGCTCCGCCCGACGGCAGACGGTCCGTGCCTGGTGGAAGAAGCCGCCCACCGGGCCGCCGCCCGGCAGGATGAACTCCTTGAGGGGCCCGACGTCCTCGTTGAGGGCGTCGATCCACCCTTCGAGGCGCGCCACGTCGTCTCCGCCCACCCGGTACATGCCCTCCCAGCGATCCTCGGGGCGGGTCGCGAGGTCGCTCCCGACGTTGAAGAGGTCGTTCTGGATCCGGTGGAGCATGCTGTCGATCCGGGCGACCGCCGCGGCGGCGGCGCCCGACCGGGTGTTGAACACCCGGATGAGGCCGACGATGGCGTTGAGCTCGTCGACCGTGCCGTAGGCGTTGATCCGGATGTGGTTCTTGGAGACTTCCTGGCCACCGACGAGACGGGTGGTGCCCTTGTCGCCGGTGCGGGTGTAGACACGGGTGATGCGCATGCCGCTGGGCTAACGCACCGTCACAGGCTGAACGAAAGCCCCCCGAGCACAACCCCTGCGAGCAGTAGCCCGCCCGACCCCAAGACCAATCCGTTGGTGAGTCCCGCAGCCTGTTGGACCGACTCGGTGGTAGTGGCCGCATCGAAGCTGCCGCGCGTCACGAACGAGGCGCCGTAGGCCCCACCCGCGGCGAGCACGCCCCCGACCCCCGCGAGCAGCAGCGGGGTCTTGGCGGGCGGGCGCTCCCGACGCGCCGACACCGCCGAGAAGCCGGTGGCGGGGAGATCGGCTTCCGTGACCTGGGGGACCGGTGCGCCGAGCGCCTCCGCGGGAAACGCGTTCCCGTAGATCATCCACGACCGCACCGCACCGTCCGCGTCCACCACCTGCACGAGGTGGGGGCGCGCCGCCGTGGCTGCCGGCTGGCTCACGGGGCGACCGTCCACCGTCCAGGCCCCCGGGGTGAGGGCCATGCCCGACACCGGCTCGGGGACGTCGTTGGCGGCGGGGCGTTCGGTGTCCCAGGCCCGGCGCATCGGGTGGTTGAGCGGGATCTCGGAGATGTCCCAGTCGTAGCGCGGGTCCAGCTCCATCGCGGCGCGAAACCACCGCGCGGCGCCGGTCGCGTCGTCCCGCAGAAGCCAGCTCGCCGCGCCCACCAGCCGGTAGGTGCTGGCGTAGGCGCCCGGGGTGAGGACGGTGTTCAGGCAGGGCAGACCGGCTTCGACCCGACGGACGGCGGCGCCGAAGTTGGCGTCGTCCATCTCCCGGAGACCGCCCTGGGCCGCACCGATGTCGGCCGCGAACGCTTCACGGGTGTAGGGGGCGTCGCAGGCGTGGGCGAAAGCGAGGAGGATCCACACGGAGAACGATTACCCCGGTCGCAGCCACGCCACCACTGCCCCGGCGCTGACGCCCTCGCCGTCCGCCACCACGAACCGCTCGACCACCCCGACCACGCCGGCACGAACCGGGGCAAAGGTCTTCATGACCTCGATCAGGCCGATCGCCGACGAGGCCGAGACCGGCGCGCCCACCTCCGCGTACCAGGGGTCCCGCGGTGAAGGACGCCGCCAAAAGGTGCCGTCGGTGTGGACCCGCACCGCCACCAGCCCGTCGACCGGCGCTTCGACCACCGCCGCCGCGGCGACCCGCTCGGCGGCGGCCGCGGCACCGGCGTGGGTGACACGGGTGAGCGCCGCGAGGTCGTGCAGACTCCAGATGCGAGGGTTCCGCGACGGGCGGGGGGTCTGCCAGGCGGCCTCGACGGCGCACACCAGCCACTCCCGGAGCGCCCCCAGCGACACCACCTCGTCGGTGTCCATCCGGGACGCGGCGGCGTAGGGGTCCATGTCGGCCTCGATGCGGGCCGCCGTCTCGTCCATCGCGGCCTGGACCCGCGCCCGCTCGTCGGGGTCGGCGCTGGAGATCTCGAAGTTGTCGTCGAGCTTGGTGTTGAACGCCGCGATCGCGAGCGTCCGGCCCTCCATCACCGCCTGACGGGTGAGCGGCGTGGACAGCTGCAACACCGGGTCGTAGGGCATCCCCGCCATCGCGTAGTAGCCGGCGCCCGAGGCCTTTCGCAGCAGCACCGTCACCATCGGCGTGATGTTGGTGGAGTTGGTGTAGATGAGGCTCGACCCGTAGCCGAGCAGGCCCTGGGCCTCGGCCTCGACGCCGATGTCGAAGCCGGCGATGTCCTGGAGCCACACGATCGGGATGCCGTCGGCGTTGCAGGCCCGGGAGAAGGCGCTGATCTTGGCGATCCCGTCCCGGTAGAGGATGCCGCCGGCCCGCATGCGGTCCGCCGCGTCCGGGTGGCGGGTGGGCTCGAGATTGTTGGCGATGAACCCGCACCAGAGGCCGCCGACCCGTCCGACGCCGCAGATCATCTCCTCCCCGCGGTCGGGCATCAGCTCGGCGAACAGCGAGTCGTCCAACAGCCGCGCGAGCACCTCGCGCATCGCGTAGACCTCGCGGTGATCGTCGGGGAGCAGCACCGCGAGCTCGGCCGGGTCGAAGCGCGGCGGGGCCGGCGCGGCGCCGTGCCGGTAGAAGGGCGCGGCGGTGGTGGGGAGCTTCTCGATCTCGGCGCGGATGTGGTCGAGCGCGGCGGCGTCGTCGGGGACGCGAACGTCGGCGCAGGCCGACTGGTGGACGTGGACCTCGGGCCCGCCGATGTCGAGCGAGGTCAGACTCAAGGACTTGGCGCCCTTGATCAGCGCCGCCCCCGCGATCACCATGTACGCCGACTCGGTCATGAACACCCGATCGGAGATGATCGGCATGTACCCGCCACCGGCGATGCAGTCGCCGAACACCCCGGCGATCTGCGGCACGCCGTTGGCGGCCAGGAGGCTGTTCATCTTGAAGATGTGGCCGGCGCCCCGCTTCCCGGGGAAGGACAGCGCCTGCTCGGGCAGGAAGAGGCCTGAGCAGTCCACGAGGTAGACCACGGGGAGGCGCAGCTTCAGCGCGACCTCCTGACCCCGCTCGATCTTCTCGGGCGACAACGGCCACCAGCTCCCCGAGGCCACCGTGTTGTCATTGGCGATCACCACCACCCGCCGGCCGCCCACCTGCACGAACGCGGTCACCACCCCGGCGCCCGGCGCCGCGTGCTTGCTGCCCTTGAAGCTCCGGCCCCAGTTCACGTAAGAGCCGAACGGCAGCACCTCGGTGTCGGGGTCCTTCAGCCGATCGATGCGCTCCCACGTGGGGAGCTTGCCCTTCTCGCGGACCCGGGCCACGGCCGAAGCGCCCCAGCCCTCCCGCACCACCCGCTGGCGTTCGCCGAGCAGGGCGTCCCGCGTCGCGTTGCGTTCGCCTCTCGCGGCGGCGGGCGCGGCGTCAATCAAGTCCGGGAGCGGGCGTCCGATGGGGAGGAGCGGCAGGTAGGCCATGGCCCAGCCCGCCTAACCCACGAGAGTGGTAGGATGCGCACATGCTTGTCTGGGTGACGCTGAGCCTTGCCGCACCGAGCTGCCTTCCCGGGCAGGTCGCGGCTGGCGCCGAGCATTGCTGCTGGCCGGGCCAGACCTACGACGGAACCTGCTCCGGCACCCCCACCTGCCCCCCCGGGACGACCAGCGACGGCAACAGCTGCCGCAGCCAGACCCGCATCACGAGCGCGGTGGAGACCAGCTCGGGGATGGCGGTGGTCGGTCAGGCCCGGTCCACCGAGCGGGGCACCGAGGGCGCCGCCGCCCGCCAGTCCCCCCGCTCCAAGGTGGGCGTCACCCTCTCCGAGCCCGTGGTGCTGGGCGCCCTCACCAACGAGGGCATCTGGAACGCGCTCCTCGACACCACCCCGGCGATCCGGGTGTGCTCCGCCGATGCGCCCGCCACCGCGACGCTCCGTTTGATCTCGGACGCCGCGGGCAAGGTCACCACCGCGACCGCCCGAGACGCCGCGCCGGCCTCCTTCGGCGCCTGCCTGTCCACCGTCGCGCTGACGTGGACGCTCCCCCCGAGCAACGGCGGCATCGTCGTCACCACGGTACCGGTCGCGGTGGCGGGGCGATAGCGCAGCCCGCGCCCCCCATCCCCCTCCCTACGGAGCCACCCCCTCCCACATCGCCCCGAACAGCGGCGGGGTGGTGCCGTCCCGCAACGAGGGGCTGGCGACCCGGCGCCCGTCGGCCCGGTCGAGCACGAATGAACCGTCGGAGAGCACGACGAGCAGCGCGATCAGCGAGCCCGATTCGGGATCCCAGAGGCCGATCCGTCCGTCGGGGTAGGCCGTGTAGACCCGCCCGAGCAGGCGCGTGCCCGAGAGCGGGGCGCCGTAAAGGGTGACGTCGACGCCCCCGGTGTCGGGCGGGGGTGGGGCGGGGGGCAAGGTCCCGCCGCTCCACCGGCCGAGCCGCTTGCCACTGGTGAGGTCCCACCGGCGGACCACGCCGGAGTCGCACACGGCCCACACCGTCGCCCCGTCGATCCGTACGCTGCGGACCGGATCGCCGATGGTGGTGAAGGCGCCGATCTCGGCCCCCTCGGGCAGGGAGTAGACACGGACCACCCCGTCGGCCCCGCCGGTCGCCAGCAGCGCGCCGTCCTCGGAGAGCTCCATGGCGCGGACCGGGGCCACGTGCGCGCGCAGGATGGTGCTCAGCTCGGCAGTGCGCGTGTCCCAGCCCCGCACCGTGCCGTCGTCGAACCCGATGTAGAGGATGCTCCCGTCGTGGCTGCTGAGGAACCCCATCGCGCCGCCCACCGCGTGGACATCGCGCGGCGTGGCCAGCTCGTAGCCCTGGTCGAAGCCGTTGCCCCA